>CAWULM010000001.1:0-25421 GCA_963923635.1 uncultured Micrococcales bacterium
AACCGGTGGCCTCGGCTAGCAACACATCTCGAGCGATGATCGACTCTTCGGCAACGCTAGGCCAACCGCCGAGTCCAAGCCGCGTCGCCAGAGCGCCTTCATTCATCTGAGCACCTTCAGTAAGGCGTGGCTCTTGAGCATGCTGAGCGATGACTCCCCCGAAAGACTTCACGTAAGCCAGGGCGCGGCGCATAAGCAAAGGATCGTGCACACATTTGCCATCGTCGCTGAAGACCCGAACTTGCGCTTTGGACTGTGCCATAGCTCCAAGCTCGGCAAGCTGTCGACCTTCGAGGCCAACGGTTACTGCACCAATCGGTTGCACCTGAACGAGTCCAGCTTCTTGACCAAGTCGCCATACCTGTTCAACGACTCCCGCTGTATCTTGAACTGGGTGGGTGTTGGCCATCGCATGCACTGCAGTGAATCCGCCAGCCGCGGCAGCACGTGAACCGGTGAGGACAGTTTCTGATTGTTCGAATCCGGGTTCACGCAAGTGGGTGTGCAGATCGACAAAACCTGGCAGGGCTGTCAAACCAGTTACATCAACTTTTTCACCTTCAACTTCACTACCGATAGCTGCGATGCGTCCGGCGTCAAGGACGATGTTGGCGGTTTGCCTCCCATTTAGGTTGGCACCAATCAATGTGAACTTAGACATCTTGAGTTTCTCCTGACAAAACTTGGTACAGCACAGCCATGCGAATCGAAACTCCATTAGCTACCTGTTTTAGCACCAACGACCTAGGTGAATCCGCGCTGGCTGCATCGATTTCCAAGCCTCTGTTCATCGGGCCGGGGTGCATGACTACCGAATGCTCTGGTAACTGCCCAAGTCGTTCGGCATTAAGCCCCCAAATACGCGCATACTCACGTTCAGAGGGGAAGAACGATGCCTGCATGCGTTCTGTCTGCACTCGCAGCATCATGACGGCGTCTGGCTGCACGCTTTCGATTGCTTCATCTAGTGAGTAGAAGAATCCGTCAGCAAGAGTTGCCAAACCGGCCGGAAGCAAGGTTGCGGGGCCAACTAGGTAAACCGAAGCGCCTAAGGTCCTGAGCAGCGTCAAGTTGGAGCGCGCCACACGTGAGTGCGCAATGTCCCCAACAATCATCACCTTCAGGCCGGCAAGAGACTTGCCGGTCTGATCATCGTGGAAATGTTCACGCAATGTGTAGGCGTCTAACAACGCCTGTGTAGGGTGCTCGTGCGTGCCATCTCCAGCATTCACAATCGAGGCTGCAATCCAACCGCTCGAAGCCAGTGTTTGGGCAGCGCCGGACGCGCTGTGTCGAATTACTACAGCGTCTGCGCCCATTGCCTCCAGCGTTTGCGCAGTGTCTTTGAGTGACTCACCCTTACTCACGCTCGAGCCTTTGGCTGAAAAGTTGATTACGTCAGCGGAAAGGCGTTTTGCTGCGACCTCAAAAGAAATTCGCGTGCGAGTGGAATCTTCAAAGAACAGATTTACAACTGTTTTTCCACGAAGTGTAGGCAACTTCTTGATTTCACGGTCATTGACTTTGCTCATCTCGATAGCAGTATCGAGAATCGAGATTGTTTGTTCTAGCGATAGGTCGCTGGCTGAAAGTAGATGTCTCATTGCGAAATCACCACCGAATCTTCTCCATCGGTTTCGCCAAGTTGCACATTGATGCGCTCGTCGAGCGAAGTTGGAAGGTTCTTTCCAACAAAATCAGCGCGTATAGGGAGCTCACGATGTCCACGATCAACCAATACGGCAAGGCGAACTGCGCTCGGCCGACCATAGTCGTTGATTGCGTCCAGTGCAGCACGAACAGTTCTGCCACTGAAGAGCACGTCGTCAACCAAGACGACAGTTTTCCCATCGATCCCCTGGAGCGGAATGCGGGTTTCCTGAGCTTCACGAATCGGCCGCGATGACAAATCGTCGCGATACATGGTGATGTCTAAGCTGCCGAGGATTTCTTCAGGCTTGATTCCAGCTGTACGGCTAATCACATCTGCGATTCGTTTAGCCAGAGTAACTCCGCGAGTAGGAATTCCTAGCAGAACCAGATCTGAGGTTCCACGGTTGGATTCGATGATTTCGTGAGAAATGCGGGTCACGGCCCGTTGTATGTCGCTGGCGGATAACAGCGTGCGTGTGCTCATGGCGTCTCCTTCTTCGCCTCACAGGACGAGATTTAAAGGAATTTTTATAAGACTAGCACTAAGGGCTAGAGAACGCGCTTAGTTTCGCTGATTTTACCCAGCAAGCCATTGATGAATTTGGGTGAATCGTCTGAACAGAGCTCCTTGGCAAGCTCAACAGCTTCACTGATGGCAACAACGTCAGGAACGTCTTCGGAGTAGATGATTTCCCAGGTTGCAGCCCGCAAAATGGCTCGATCAAGGTTGGCCATACGATCTACCGGCCATGCCTCGCTATAGGCCTCCAAGTAGGTGTCAATCTCGGCCAGGTGCGCACCAACTCCGTTGACAACAGTCTCGGCATAGCCGAAAATCTCATCCTGGTTCTGCTGCCCGTGGGCCTGTTGTTTGGCGGCTGCAAGCATGTCGTTAGCATCGGCGTCACGAATGTCAGCCGCAAAAAGAGCGTCTACGGCTCGCTTGCGAGCCTTGGTACGTGAACTCAACTAGTCGGTCACGCGGCCTAGGTATTCGCCGGTGCGAGTGTCGATCTTGACACGAGTACCTTGTTCCAAAAACAGTGGAACTTGAATTTGTAGTCCGGTTTCGACGGTTGCTGGCTTGGTACCACCTGATGAGCGATCACCCTGAAGCCCAGGCTCTGTGAACGTGACTTCGAGAATTACTGAAGCTGGGAGTTCTACATAGATTGGCTCACCCTCGTGAATCGCAACAACTGCGTCTTGATTCTCGAGCATGTAGTTAGCGGCGTCGCCAACGACTTCAGCTGAAATGGTGAACTGGTCGTAGTTGTCTTTATCCATGAAGACAAAGCCAGAACCGTCGTTGTACAGGTATGACATGTCGCGCTTGTCAACACTGGCGGTCTCTACCTTCACGCCTGCGTTGAAAGTTTTGTCGACAACCTTGCCGCTGAGCACGTTCTTCATCTTGGTTCGGACGAAAGCTGGACCCTTGCCCGGCTTGACGTGCTGAAATTCGATCACAGACCAAAGCTGGTTGTCGATCTTTAGAACCATGCCGTTTTTGAGGTCGTTTGAAGTTGCCACAGTAGTGCCCTATCGAAGTAAATGAAGGAGTTTGGTCACATAGACCAATCTAGGCAAGTTTACCCTAAAGCAGTGCTTTTAGCGCTAGAACATAAGAGTTCAAGCCGAATCCGGCAATTACACCAGTGCTGACGCCAGAGATAACTGAGTTGTGACGGAAAGTTTCACGAGCATGAGGGTTCGAAATGTGTACTTCGACAACCTTCACACCACTGCTGGTAGCAATAGCTACGGCATCGCGCAGAGCGTATGAGTAATGAGTAAAAGCGGCAGGGTTGATAACCACATCAGTCTTCGCATCAGCTGCCAGGTGCAACCATGAAATTAGTTCAGACTCGCTATTCGATTGCCGAACCTCTACCTTTACCCCGAACTCGTTAGCAGTTTTCTGAACCAGAGATACGAGAGCGTTGTAGTCCTCAGCGCCGTAAATGTCGGGCTCACGTGAACCCAATCTGCTCAGATTTGGGCCGCTGATCACCAAAATGCTCTTGCTCATACTTAAAACCTAGCCGATTATCTCTTGGTAGGCAGCGAATAGAAGCTCGGGAGCTGGAGCATTTAGAACGCTTGTTTTGCCGATGCCATCCAGAACGATGAAACGCAAATGTCCCGATCTGGACTTTTTATCTCTATGCATGCCCGCGAGAAGTTGCTCCCATTTATCTGCCCGATAACTTATTGGAAGCCCAAGTAGCGAAAGAACACTTCGATGTCTGTCAACAACATCGCTCGACAAATTGCCAGCTAAGTGAGCCAGTTCAGCTGCGAAAACCATGCCAACCGACACTGCAGCGCCGTGTCTCCAAGCGAATCGTTCAGTTAGTTCAATTGCATGCCCAAGCGTGTGACCGTAGTTCAAAGTTTCACGCCGGTCTGATTCCTTGAAATCAGCTGATACCACTTCAGCCTTGACTCGAATACAGCGTTCTATGATTTCCGCGAACACATCTGACTTGGGGTTGGTTGCCGAAGCAACATCTTCTTCGATTAGCTGCAAGATGCGCTCGTCGGCGATAAAACCGTATTTGACCACTTCGCCGTAACCGGCTAACAGTTCGTTGCGTGGAAGCGTTGCTAACGTTTCAAGATCGCAAAAAACACGCCTTGGCGCGTGAAAAGCCCCGACTAGGTTCTTCCCTTCTGAAGTATTGATTCCAGTTTTACCACCGATGGCTGCGTCAACCATTCCAAGAAGAGTGGTCGGAACCTGATAAACCGCAATGCCGCGTAACCAAGTTGCTGCAATGAAGCCGGCTAGATCTGTCACCGCACCCCCGCCGAAGCCAATCACAGCGTCATCGCGCGCGAAATCATTTTGACCAAGCAATTCCCATGCCCAACTAACAACCTCGATGCGTTTAGCCTCTTCACCATCTGGAACCGCAGCTTGCAACGCATTCACTCCGGCTGCACGAAGGGCTACGGTGAGCGCATCAGCAGAAGTTTGAAGAGCAGCCTGATGAACGACCAAAACTTTCCCGTGAGCTTTAGCGACGCCCTCGACTACTTCATCAAGTAGTTTTGTGCCTACTTCGACAACATAGTTCGGGTTCTGTACCTCAATGAACGAGTTCACGTTTCTCCAGTTCTGTCACAATCATTTCGACACTTTGAGCCAGGCCCAAGCCTGAAGTATCTACTGTCAGATCTGCACACTGTTCATACAAATGTTTACGTGACTCGTAGATCTTCCGCCAAGCCTGCATTCCGCCTTCTCTGATCAGTGGACGGTTACCTCCGGCTAGTCGAGCGCTCAAATGGCGTCCATCGGTATAAAGGTAGACAACTAGGGCGATGCTCAATGCTTCTCGTACTTTTTCGCTAAGAACGGCACCTCCGCCTGTGGCAAGCACAACCGGCTTGGCTAGATGCTCAAGGATGATGTCTTCTTCAGCAGCGCGAAACGCTGCTTCACCTTTGGTTTCAAAAAAGGACGAAATGTCACCGAAGCGGTTCACGAATATGTGATCAGAATCGATGAAACTGGTTGCCAGTCTTTTAGCCAGCTTTTTGCCTATGGTTGATTTGCCAACACCCATTGGCCCCACCAATACAACCGGCTTAGTGACCGCCATTAGCGCTCTTTAGTACCGAAGGAATACTGGCTAGATAGCTATCAAGATTGCGCTTGGTCTCAGTAACGCTGTCTCCACCAAATTTCTCAAGAACCGCACCGGCAATTACCAGAGCGACCATAGCCTCGGCGACAACACCAGCAGCTGGCACCGCGCACACGTCCGAGCGCTGGTGGTGTGCGGTAGCTGCATCGCCGGTCGCGACATCGATGGTGCGCAGAGCTTTAGGTACCGTGGAAATTGGTTTCATGGCTGCGCGTACTCGAAGCACCTCACCGTTGCTCATTCCGCCTTCAATGCCACCCGCGCGATCGGTCAGTCTGTGAACGACCCCATCTTCACGAACGATTTCATCATGGGCAACACTCCCGCGTCGCTTTGCCGATTCAAAACCGTCACCAACTTCGACACCCTTAATTGCTTGGATGCTCATCAGCGCGCCAGCAAGTTGGGCATCTAGTCTGCGATCCCATTGCACAAAAG
The DNA here is from genome assembly GCA_963923635.1 of uncultured Micrococcales bacterium. GTDB lineage: Bacteria > Actinomycetota > Actinomycetes > Actinomycetales > Microbacteriaceae > Rhodoluna. The sequence goes on from CAWULM010000001.1 coordinate 5,748, forward strand.
AGCCTAGCCCCGCTGGTAAGCCGTAAACCAAGGTTTCCACGACTCCGCCGAGGGTATCGCCATCTTTGTGGCAGGCATCAATCTCAGCGACCATCGCCTTGGATGTCTCAGCGTCGCAGCATCGAAGCGGATCAGCATCGAGTGCGTCTACATCGCCAGGTACAGGCAATCGGTATTCACCAACAAGTTCGACAGACCCAATTGCAGTGGTGTGCGTAACTAGTTCTATTCCTAGTTGTTTTAGGAATGACGACGCAACAGCACCTAATGCAACGCGGGATGCGGTCTCTCGCGCACTTGCTCGTTCTAGTACCGGGCGAGCCTCGTTGAACCCGTATTTCTGCATTCCAGTGAAATCCGCATGTCCAGGTCGGGGTCTAGTTAGAGCCTGCCCGCGAGCTCCTGTAAGTAGTTCTGCATCAACTGGGTCACTCGACATGATGTCTTGCCACTTCGGCCACTCGGTATTTGCTATTGTGATTGCAACTGGGCCACCCATGGTTTCGCCATGACGTACTCCACCACTGAGAGTGACCTGATCCTCTTCAAACTTCATTCGTGCACCACGGCCATAGCCAAGGCGTCTGCGTGCGAGAGCCTTTTGAACAAGAGCGGTGGTAACTTCAATTCCTGCGGGTAGACCATCAACCACGGCTACCAATTCAGGTCCGTGTGACTCCCCTGCGGTCATCCAGCGCAACATTGTCTAATTCTCTCATAGTTGTACCGATGCCCGCATGACTTCGAGCAGTTCTTGCTCATTAGTTAGCGGTTGTTGCGCATCGTTACTCACAAAAATGCGTATTTGAGCCAAGGCCTGCCAGACCAGCATGCTTAACGCTGAAACCTGATTACTAACATCGAACGAATTCTGCAGCGAACCAGTGCCGTTGTAAGTAACGTCGAATAGGTATCCGCCACGCAAAGGGACATCTACCTCAAACTGAGAAGCTACATCAGCAGGCAGGGTACTGATAGTTAGTTCTGCACCCCCGAAATCTGCGGCAGCTTCGAGCGGTAGCCACTGCAAATTCACCGAACCATGACCGGCATCAGAAAGCATGGCGCCGAGCGCATCAATCTTTGACACATCACGGGCGAAAACAATAACTTCCTGCAGACCTTCGAAGTATGAGGAGCTGGCCAGAAGTAAGCTCTTGGCGGTGGCCCCAGAACCCAACAGCGCGATGCGATCAATGGAGCTTGGAACTACTTCGCTGAGTGCCTGTTTTGCACCGTAAACATCCGTATTAAAAACCTCAGGGCCATCGATTAGCAAAGTATTGCCAACACCAGTGGAACGAGCCGCCTCGTCAAGTGCCGCACCAGCGGATGCCGCCCAGACCATAAGTTCCTCTTTCAGAGGCATGGTCAAGCTGAAACCGCTATAGCCATGACCTGCATTCAAGAATGCCGATAACTCGCCTCGAGGAATCTGGACCGCCTCATAAGACCAGTCAAGTCCGAGCGCGGCATAGGCAGCGGTGTGTATCGCCGGCGATTTGGAATGACTTATCGGATCGCCGAGTACTGCGTATTTACGCTCTACCAACCCGGGTTCGCCTTCATCCAGGCACGCCACTTGGCGACAGCCGCCTCTTGTTGAGCGAGCGTCGTTGAAAACACCGTTTCTCCTGTTTTCAAGTTGATAGTGCAGAAGTAAAGCCAAGTTCCATCCGCAGGATGCAACACAGCGTCGATTGCATCCGCGCCAGGCGCCGAAATTGGCCCGATAGGAAGACCTGGATACCGGTAAGTGTTCCAACCGTTGTCCGCAGCTCGTTCGGCGGCGGTAGTTGTGTAACTGGTGGTACCGGCACCGTAACTCACGGTTGCGTCTGACTGCAGAGCCATGCCAATCGCAATCCGGTTCATGAAGGTGCGAGCGATCTTTTGGAAATCAGCTTTAGATCTGCCTTCCCGCTGCACGATCGAAGCCAAAGTCAAAACACGATGTACATCGGCAGGTGCTATACCCGCTGTGGCAATTTCTTGCTTCATGCGCTCATGCATGCTTTTCAACATCTGCAGGGCTGGTTCACCCGGGTCGAAGGTGTACTTCGCTGGGAACAGGTAGCCATCGAGATTCACGGCAGCTTTAGGAAGCCCCAGTTGGGCAGGCGTCACAGCCTTGAAATCTGCGAGAGGAGTTCCGTATTGGCTAGAAAGAATCTCGAAAATCTTAGAAGCTCTGGTGCCTTCCTTGATCAAAACGGAAATGTCCAAGAAGTTATTCTTATCCTTAATGTGAGCCAAGGCGTTCGCTGAATTCATGCCTTTGTGCATGCTGTAGGCACCAGGATAAAAAGTCATGCCTGAAGCTATAACCGCTTTATATGTAGCGGAAAAAGTTTTAGTGATGCCTGCATCTACAAGTTCGTGAGCGATGGCTGAGCCGTCATCACCACTGTGGATAACCAAAGTCGCCTTACCACTGCCATCACCGATATATTCCGAACCAAAGGCAACATCGAAAAGTGAGCGAACATATGATCGATTAAGAAAACCAACCAGTAAAAGCACTGCAAAAACAATCGCGACAAGCACGAGTCGGCGACGTCTATGAATGGGACTGTTCGACAGCATCGGTAGTTCTTCCCGCTTCTTTTCCAGACTTCAGAATCTCTAGTGCTCTCTCAAGTATCTCAACTGCGCTTGCCGAATCGATGTCTTTGCGACTGTTTTTGACGTTGCGACCGGCTTCATGCATCTTGCTTTGCGCAATCTTGGTTGAGAAACGTTCATCGAGCATGCGCACTCGAACTGTCGTTTCATCTTCTAGTTGATAGGCAAATTCCAATGCTTCGAACGTTGAGCGCGTGAACTTGCCTTCGAGGTTTAGGGGTAAACCGACGTATATAGCGACAGCCTCATATTCGGCAACAAGCGCGAGAGCATTGGCAATGTCGTCATCATCTCTTGAGATGTAGCTCAGTGGCGTAGCCAAGATGCCATCTGGGTCGCATACGGCGACACCGATGCGGGCAGAACCAACATCAAATGCTAGCCGCCGCCCACGTTGCATTAGGAAAGTGCCTGACGAATAGCTTTAACGGCATCCGGTAGAGCGAGAGCATTGGTGCCGCCACCCTGGGCATAGTCGGCCTTACCGCCTCCTCCACCTCCGAGGACAGTTGAGCCAACCTTGGCAATGTCAATCGCCTTGACTCCAGAGTTTTGCGCCAACTGAGAAACAGAAACACCAATAAGAGGTTTGCCATTCGAAGTAGCGCAGATGAGCAGAACAAGCGGGGACGATGCCGACTTAACTGCATTCATTGCGATCGAACGCAATTCGTTAGCATCAGTCAACTCACCCAGATCTGCAACAGCAAACTGAACTGCACCAAGGGTTTCAGCGTGAGTTGCAGCATGAATAGCGCGTTCAGTGAATTCAGCTGTTTGCAGTGCTGTGAGCTTGCGCTGCGCAGCCTTCAAGTCTTCCACGATGCCGAATACCCGGTCCTCAAGTGCATCACGCGAAACCTTCAAACCGTCGGTGAGTTTCGCAATAAGGGCACGTTCAACTGCAAGTGAACGGAATGCATCGATGCCGACCAGAGCTTCGAGGCGACGTGAACCGGAGCCTACAGATGACTCACCAATAAGTGACACAAGACCGATTTGCGCAGAACGGGAAACGTGCGTTCCACCACACAGTTCTCGAGACCAAGGGCCACCAATTTGGATAACACGCACAGACTCGTCGTATGTTTCTCCAAATAGGGCAACTGCACCCCACTCCTTGGCTTCAGGTAAAGTCATGAATTGCGCTGAGACAGCTAGGTCAGAACGAATGGCAAGGTTGCTCACTTCTTCAATCTCTGACTTAGTCGCAGCACTCAGCGCCTGTTGCCATGAGAAATCGAGGCGCATGTAACCGGGCTTGTTGTAAGAACCTGACTGTAAAGCCTGTGGTCCCAAGACTTGGCGCAAGGCGGCATGCACTACGTGAGTAGCCGAGTGAGCTTGAGCGGCTCCAAGTCTCCACTCAAAATCAACATGGGTTGTTGCAGAAGCTCCTAGTGCTACCTCGCCACGGCGAACCAGCACTTTATGTGTAACTAATCCCTTAACCGGCTTCTGAACGTCAAGTACTTCTAGTTCAAAGCTCGCACCACGAATAACTCCGGCGTCTGCCTCCTGGCCACCAGATTCCGCGTACAGAGATGTCTCGTCAAGAATTACTTCAGCGATCTCCCCTTCGGAAAGTGAAGAAACAGATGCGCCCTCACGAATCAAACCGATTACGTTGGCATCGGTCTCGAGAGACTCGTATCCGGTGAACTTGGTCATGCCCTTCGCGCGGAACTCGGAATAAACGCCTAGGTCGGTGCCTCCGAGCTTCTTAGCTTTTGCATCAGCCTTCGCGCGAGCCTTCTGCTCTTGCATCAGCGCCATGAAACCGTCACGATCGACGGTCAGCCCCGATTCCTCAGCGACTTCTAGAGTCAAATCAATTGGGAATCCATAGGTGTCATGCAATAGAAATGCGGTTTCGCCTGCGAGAGTGTTGGCGGAAGCCGCCTTAGCTGCAGCGAGTGCTTCATCGAGCACCACCGAACCAGCAGCTAGCGTACGAAGGAAGGTTTCTTCCTCACCTACAGCAATAGTCGAAATTCGCGCAAAATCAGATTCAAGTTCAGGGTAAGAATCTTTCATCGCATTCTTCGAAACTTCGAAGAGCTGATAAAGACTGTATTGCTCGTAGCCAAGAAGACGCATTGCGCGAATAACACGGCGAAGCAATCGACGAAGAACATAACCACGCCCGTCGTTACCAGGAGTCACTCCATCGCCGATCAACATCAACGCTGAGCGAACATGGTCTGCGACAACGCGTAGACGCACATCGTCGCCGGTGTTGGCTCCATAGACTTTGCCGCTTAGTTTCGCCGCCAAGTCAAGAACTGGTCGTACTTCGTCGATTTCGTAGAGGTTCTCAACGCCCTGTAGTAAGAACGCCACGCGCTCAAGACCCATACCGGTGTCGATATTCTTCTTCGGGAGTTCACCAAGAATTGGATAATCTTCTTTGGCATCGCCGGCGCCACGCTCGTACTGCATGAAAACCAGATTCCAAATTTCGATGTAGCGGTCTTCATCGGCTTCGGGTCCGCCTTCGCGACCATAGGCTGGGCCGCGGTCAAAGTATATTTCCGAACAAGGGCCAGACGGACCAGGTTGACCGGTCGACCAGAAGTTGTCTTTCATCCCGCGCTTTTGAATGCGCTCCAAAGGAATATCGGCTACTTCACGCCAAATCGCAATTGACTCTTCATCATCTTTATAGACCGTCACCCAAAGATCTTCTGGATTGAAACCCAGGCCACCCTTTTCAACAGGTGTGGTTAGAAGTTCCCATGCAAAGCTGATGGCTTCTTTCTTGAAGTAGTCACCAAACGAAAAGTTACCGTTCATTTGAAAGAACGTGCCGTGACGTGTGGTCTTTCCGACTTCTTCAATGTCTAGGGTGCGAACGCACTTCTGTACCGAAGTTGCTCGAGAAAATGGAGCAGGAACCAGGCCGGACATGTATGGAATGAATGGAACCATTCCGGCTACGGTGAAAAGCAAACTAGGGTCTTCACTGATGAGTGAAGCAGAAGGTACTACGGTGTGGCCTTTACTCTCGAAGAATGCCAGCCACCGCCTTTTAATCTCGGCGGTTTTCATGTCGACTACTTAGCTGACTTGCGCGCCGCTGGCTTCTTGGCCTTAGGTGCGGCATCGGCGAGTTCGGTTTCGCGCTCTTGGAAACCTTCGACAACGGCATCGCTAAACTCACGCGCGGCCTTTTTTAGGTCGTCGGCGATGGCCTTAGCCTTTGGGTTCTCTTCGATCTGCTTAGCAAGAACTAAACCGATTGAGATACCTGAAACAAGCCAGAAAAGCTTACGCATTATTTACTTCTTCTTTCCGCGAAGTAGTTTCGAGAAACTGACACCCAAACCGGCGAGTTTCATCAGAGGCGAGCCGATCGCCTGGGCAAACACTGCAGAAAGTGACGCAACATTTACGCTCACCTCTTCAATGTTGGTGGTGATGTGGTCGATCTTCACCAATTGCTTATTGGTTTCTTCGACGGTCTCTGCGAGACCCGAGAGCACTGGTTCTAAACCATCAGTGAGCGTACGAACAGAGTTCGATAGCTCGTCAATGGTACGACCCAGTTTGAAAAGTGGAACGCACACGCCAATAGCAATCAGAGCGAATGCTCCGGCTGCCACTAGACCTGCAATGTCACCAGCACTCATCGGGACTCCTCAGATTGGTTTAGCGAGCTGCGTAGTACTCAACAACGAGCTGAACGTCACAGGTAACTGGAACTTCAGGTCGCTTTGGACGACGAGTCAGGGTTGCCTGGAGCTTGTCGAGCTGAACATCGAGGTAACCAGGAACTGCAGGCAGAACATCAACGTGTCCGCCAGCTGCTGCGACCTGGAATGGCTCGGTCTTCTCGCTCTTCTCGTGAACGTGGATCATCTGTCCGGGCTTCACGCGGAATGATGGACGGTCTTGGCGAACGCCATCGACGAGGATGTGACGGTGAACGACCATCTGACGCGCCTGCGCGATGGTGCGGGCAAAACCTGCACGAAGTACCAGTGCGTCAAGACGCATTTCTAGTAGCTCAACGAGGTTTTCACCGGTCATGCCTTCCGAGCGCTTAGCCTCTGCAAAGGTGTTGCGAAGCTGAGCCTCACGAATACCGTACTGGGCGCGTAGACGTTGCTTCTCGCGAAGACGAACGGCGAAGTCGCTGTCAGCCTTACGCTTGGTGCGACCGTGCTCACCTGGAGCATAAGGGCGCTTCTCCATGTACTTTGCGGCCTTTGGAGTTAGGGCCAATCCGAGCGAGCGTGACAAACGGGTCTTGCTACGCGTGCGTGATGTTTTAGACACAAGGTCCTTTCAAATGTTGTCTTGTTTGTGGTTGGTGCGTCAACTGAGGAAGATGATTCACCGAGCCAGAAACCTCCCCGGCTAAAAGGAGATTCGCTTGAACACTTCTAACAGCCGCGCTTGAAGTGATCTCATGGCAACCCTACGATTTTACAGGTTTCGCCAGCGTTTGTCACCCTTAGTTAGCTGCGGATGATCGCTCTGAGCTTCGCCCATACGGCAGCAAGCCCTGATTCGAGCCCACTTTGGGTTGGCTGGTAATACGTTTTGGCCAATACATCGTCAGGGGCGTACTGCTGCGGCAGTACTTTAGCCGATGCATCGTGAGGGTATTTATAGCCAGATGATTTGCTCTCTTGATCGGCTCTCGCCAGGGCAGTAGACCTCAAATGCGCCGGCACTACCCCACCAACACCATTGGCCACGTCCTCCAGTGCAGCATTGATAGCCAAATAGGCGCTGTTTGACTTAGGTGCCAAGGCTAAGTAGATGGTCGCCTCAGATAGTGGAATACGGGCCTCAGGCATTCCGATCTTGGCAACAGTCTCGGCAACAGCTACGGTGAGCGCCAACGCAGTGGGATCGGCAAGCCCAATGTCTTCAGCAGCCAGAATCATAAGCCTTCTGGCTATGAACCTAGGGTCTTCACCGCCAGAAAGCATTCGGGCGAGATAATGCACGGCAGCGTCCGCGTCTGAACCACGCACTGATTTGATGAAAGCCGAAATGATGTCGTAGTGCTGGTCGCCGGCTCTGTCGTAGCGGACCGTAGCTACATCCAAGGAATTTTCGAGGTCATGGAGATCTATGTGGGCCTCGGTTGCTGCTGGCTCGCGCTTCCAGCCGGTGTAAACAGCTGCCTCAAGGATGGTCAAAGCCCGGCGTGCGTCTCCGCCCGACAAATCGATGATCTTTTCGGTTACCCCAGCTTCGAGCACGGCATGCCCTTGAAAGCCGCGCTCGTCCGCAAGGGCTACGCTAAGTAACTTTCGAAGGTCTTCATCGCTCAAAGGTTTCAGTTGTAAAACTAATGATCGCGAAAGGAGTGGGGATATGACCGAAAAGGATGGGTTTTCGGTAGTTGCTGCGACGAGGATTACCCAACCTGCCTCAACTGCAGGTAGCAGGCTATCTTGCTGAGCTTTTGTAAAACGATGTATTTCATCGAGGAAGAGCACGGTGCGCTTCTGATATAGCTCTGAATCTCGCTTAGCGTTCTCGATAACCTCTCGAACGTCTTTGACTCCAGCCGAGATTGCGCTCAACTGCTTGAATTCGTGGGAACCCTGAAGTGCGATAACGCCAGCGAGAGTTGTTTTGCCCGTACCGGGAGGACCCCAAAGCACCACCGACGCCGCCGATTTGGATTCAACTATTCGCAATAGCGCTGAACCTTGAGCTAACAATTTTTGCTGCCCAAGCACCTCGCTAAACGATCTCGGACGCATTCGCACCGCCAGAGGTGTCGGGCTAGCGAAGAAGCGATCGAGAGACATGAGATAAGGCTAGCAATCGCACGAGCCTTGATTAGCAGATAAACTTTTCAAGTCACGAATTGGTGAGGAAATAATGGCTAAAAAGACTCCTAACTTGTCTCGCTCTGCCCAAGAACGTATCAAGGGTTACGAGGCTAAGACTCTCGCGGCTGCAGACCGTAAGGCGATTCGTCGCAAAGATAACCTGAATGCGATTCTCGTCTCGGTTGTTGCTGTGGTGATCGCGTTAGGTGCGCAGGGTGCCTACTTCGGATTTGGCCCTGGTAAGAGTTCAATGCCAACGACCTCATCAGCCCCGGTGCAAACCAACTCAGCGAAAGTTCCTGATGCCAAGCTCGCTGAAAACCGAACTTGGACCGGCAGCATGAACCTAAACGGCAAGGCTCTTAACTTCACCCTCGATGGCAAGAAGGCTCCGCAGGCTGTTGCTAACTTCGTGACTTTGGTACGCAAAGGCTTTTACAACAACACCTCCTGTCACCGTTTGACGGTGCAGGGCATTTACGTGCTTCAGTGTGGCGACCCAACCGGAACTGGAACCGGAACACCGGGTTACCAGTTTGGACCAATCGAGAACGCACCGGTTGATGACATCTACCCGGCTGCAACTCTGGCCATGGCTCGTGGATCTGGAAACGGATATTCAAACGGTTCACAGTTCTTCATCGTCTACAACAACTCAAGCATTCCTCATGACACTGCTGGTGGCTACACCGTTTTCGGCAAAGTTACTAAGGGTATGGAAAACGTCCTGCAGGTTGCGAAACTTGGCGTCACCGGTGGCGGTAGTGATGGTAAGCCAGTTTCCCCCGCTGTGCTTAGCAAACTAACTGTCAAGTAACTTAGACAAATAAAGAGAGAAGAACTAAGTGTCAGAAATCAAATTTGGTCGCATTGACGACGAGCTGAACGTCTATGTGCTTGACGCCGGAGTAGAACGTAAAATCGGACAAATGCCCGGAAGCACCGAGGCCGAGGCGCTCGCCTTCTTCACTCGCAAGTTCGAAGACCTTGCAGCGCAGGTAAGACTTCTCGAGCAACGGGTCAAAGCAAGGGCTGATGCTGCGTCTCTCAAAGCCAGCTACACCAAACTCGAACAAGAACTTACCGAACCTAACGCACTTGGCGACCTCACTGACCTGCGTGCACGTCTTACAGCACTAACCGACGCGATCGAGGCGCTTCATGCTGAGAAAGCTGAAGCGAACAAAGAAGCCGTTGCTGCAGCCCTCGCAACTCGCGAGGCGCTAGTCATCAAGGCTGAAGAACTTGCCAATACAACCAGTAACGTAATTTGGAAGAAAGCTTCTGCCGACTTCACCGCCCTTTTCGAGCAGTGGCAGAGTGAACAGAAGAATTCGCCACGTGTTCCTAAGGCAGAGGCCGATGCGCTTTGGAAGCGTTTCAGTGCAGCGCGCAATAAGTTTGACGCAGCAAAGCGCGCTTTTTTCTCTACGCAAGATGCAGCCGCCAAGGTAGCTCGAGACAAGAAGGAAGCTCTAGTAGCAAAAGCAGAGGCACTCGCCGCTGACGGCAGCGACTCAACCAATGATTTCAAGGCATTGTTAGCCGACTGGAAGGCGGCGGGCCGAGCCGGGACAAAGGTAGACGATGCCCTCTGGACTCGTTTCAAGGCCGCCGGCGACGCTATTCACGCCAAGCGTGCAGAGAAATCTGCCGAAATTTCTGCCTCTCAGCAGGAAGCCTTCGCCGCGAAACTCGAACTGCTCAAAGAAGCTAACAAGATTGACCCGAAGAAAGACCTTGAAGCCGCAAAACGCGCTCTACTAGACATTCAGAAAAAGTGGGCTGCAGCGGGACGAGTCTCTAAAGAGCAACTTAAGGACACCGACGATAAACTGAAGGCCATTGAACGAAGTGTGCGTGAAGCCGAAGCAGATCACTGGCGAAAGACTGACCCCGCAGCTAAGGCTCGCACTAACTCAGTGGTTACTCAGCTTGAAGAATCCATTGAAAAGCTCAAAGCAGAGTTAGAAAAGGCTAAGGCGGCAAAAGACGCGAAGAAGATTTCAGATGCTGAAGAGGCATTGGCTGCTCGTGAGGCCTGGCTAGCTACCGTACTGGCAACGCAGAACTAGTTATTGCTGACTCGATACACGTCGTAAACGTTATCAATGCGTCTAATGGCGCTAACCAGGTGATCCAGTACCTGCGCGTCGCCCATCTCGAAAACGAATCGGCTAAGCGCAACACGGTCATTACGAGTTGAGACCGACGCCGACAAAATATTCACATGGTGCTCTGAAAGCACGCGAGTGACATCAGACAACAAACCATTACGGTCTAGCGCCTCAATTTGTAGCTGAACTAAGAACAAAGCTTTAGAATTTTCAGCCCACGAGACATCCATGAGGCGATCTGGCTGTTTCAGAAGTTCACTAACGTTCTTGCAGTCAGCACGGTGAACTGAAACCCCAGAACCACGGGTAACGAAACCGACAATCGGGTCGCCCGGCACTGGTGTGCAACAACGTGCCAATTTAGCCATAACGTCACTGTCGCCACGCACCAGAACACCTGAATTGTTGGATCGGTCACGGTTGGCACTGCCCTGCTTAACTGGCAAAATAAACGGCTCATCGGCATCGTCCTCGTCGACAAGGGCACTTACTAGCCGCTCAATGACAGATTGAGCCGATGAGTGCCCCTCGCCCACTGCTGCATAAAGTGACTCGACGTCAGGGTAACGAAGTTCAGATGCCAGTTTCACTAGCGTGTCAGCAGACATGATGCGCTGAAGCGGAAGATTTTGCTTACGCATAGCCTTAGCCAGCAGATCTTTACCGCGCTCGATCGCTTCATCACGGCGCTCAGCAGAGAACCAAGCCTTGATTTTCGCCTTCGCGCGAGATGAACGCACGAAGTTCATCCAGTCCTTGCTTGGCGAAGCATCGGCGCTCTTCGAAGTGAAAATTTCAACGACATCACCCGAATTAAGCTCGGTTTCCAGCGGCACCAACTTGCCGTTTACCTTTGCCCCCATAGTGCGGTGGCCTACGTCGGTGTGCACGGCATATGCAAAATCGACCGGAGTCGACTGTGCAGGCAAACCAATTACCTTGCCCTTCGGAGTGAAAACGTAGAGTTCCTTAGCTCCAATTTCAAAACGAAGCGAATCTAAGAACTCGGTCGGATCTTGAGTGTCAGCTTGCCAATCGGTGAGGTGCTTTACCCAAGCAAGATCTTCTTCACCTGAATTCTTAGTGCCGGCAAGTTCCTTGTACTTCCAGTGGGCGGCCACACCATATTCGGCTCGTTGGTGCATTTCGGTAGTACGAATCTGAATCTCTACAGGACGACCATTAGGGCCAATGACCGTGGTGTGAAGCGATTGATAAAGATTGAACTTAGGCATGGCGATGTAATCTTTGAAACGACCTGGCACCGGATTCCAACGGGCATGGATGGTTCCAAGTGCTGCGTAACAGTCGCGCACAGAATCAACGATGATTCGGATTCCAACCAGATCGAAGATGTCATCAAACTCTCGGCCGCGAACGACCATCTTTTGATAAATCGAATAGTACTGCTTAGGGCGGCCGTCGATTTTGGCACGGATCTTGGTCTCACGGAGATCATCATTAATCGTCGTGATCACACCGCTAATGAAGTCATCGCGCTTCGGTGCTCGCTGCGTTACTAGGTTGACAATCTCTTCGTACACCTTTGGGTAGAGGTATGAAAATGAAATGTCTTCCAACTCCCACTTCAAGGCGCTAATACCTAAGCGATGAGCAAGCGGTGCATAGATTTCGAGGGTCTCTTGCGCCTTCTTACGCACCTTTTCAATTGGCATAAACTCCCAGGTACGCGCATTGTGCAAACGGTCTGCGAGCTTGATGACAAGAACACGGATGTCTTTTGACATCGCCACAACCATTTTTCGTACGGTCTCAGCCTGCGCGTGATCGCCAAACTTCACCTTGTCGAGCTTTGTTACACCGTCAACGAGCATGGCAACTTCATCGCCAAACTCTTTATGCAGTTGATCGAGCGTATAGTCAGTGTCTTCGACCGTGTCGTGCAGAAGCGCGGCAGCGATCGATGTTTCACCAATACCAAGGTCCGCAAGTATTTTTGCGACAGCAAGTGGGTGTGTGATGTAGGGTTCACCCGATTTGCGAAGTTGTCCGGTGTGGGCTTCATCCGCAGCAGCGAATGCACGCTCGATAAGAGCCGTGTCAGCTTTCGGATGGTTTAGTCTTACGACCCTGATTAGTTCACTAAGCTCAGACGAATACGGAGTCGCTCTGTTGAATAGGCGCGAGAAGCCAGAGCGGATTGCTCCGACTGCTGACGTTGGCTCACTCAACTGAACCTCCCCTGTTTTAGCGCGAAGCTAAAACGCGATCCGCAGCTTTGCGATACTTAGGTTCGCCCTCACGCAGCTGTGAATACAACGGTGCCGCGATGAAGATGGTCGAATAAGTGCCAACAATGATTCCGATAAACAGAGCCAGCGAAATGTCCTTCAAGGTTCCTGCACCTAAGAACAGCGCTCCGATGAACAGAATCGATGCCACCGGTAAAACAGCAACAACAGAAGTGTTGATTGAGCGGACTAGAGTTTGGTTGATAGCCAGGTTGACACGCTCGGCAAAGGTTGCAGTCTCACTGAATTCAACCTCAAAAGTATTTTCACGAATCTTGTCGAACACAACAACGGTGTCGTAGAGAGAATAACCAAGGATTGTCAAGAATCCGATAACCGCTGCAGGGGTAACTTCGAAGCCGAATGCCCCGTAGATGCCTGCGGTTACTACAATGTCGTGAATCAATGCTGCAATAGCTGCAGCTGACATCTTCACGGTACGGAAGTATGCAGCGAGCATGATTGCTGCCAGAAGCACGAACCAAAGTAGACCGCTCAGAGCCTTCGAGGTAACGTCACCTCCCCATGATGCGCCGATAAACGAAGACGAAACTGCCGAGTAAGGCACTTTGTAACCAGCATCTAGGTTCTGGTGAATCTGTTCAGCCTTAGTGGAATCCAAACGCAAGGTTTGAATGCGGATGTCGTTGTTTCCGTTGGCATCGCTTCCAACGATGGTGATGATTGGTTCAGCATTCGGAACAACCTTCTGCACGGCCCGGAGAGCAATGTCGGTGCCTTGCTTAGAGACCGCAGTAACACGGAACTCTGAACCGCCGCGGAATTCGATGCCGAACTGGAAACCACCACGAAGCGTAGGGATCAACACAGCAAGACCAACGACAATGGCTGCCACGGTGTACCAAAGTTTGCGGCGACCAACAAAGTCAATCGAGCGATCACCCGAATATAGGGCGTTACCTAGATCAGAAAACTTACTCATGTTTAGTTGCTCCCATCGGAGTTAGCTTTGCGTTCGGCGATGGTTTGGCGACGTGCTGCCTCGCGGCTGGTCTTTTTAGCCTTACCTTCTGAGACGACTTCAGAAACTCTGAATTGACCGCGCCCGGTGTAACCGAAGCTACTGGCACTCTTGAGATCGAAACCGCTCCATGGGTGTCCCGATTGGAAGAACTTACTGGTTGCAAGAACTTCGAGCATCGAGTGGGTAAAGAGAAGCACGATTGCCAAGTCGATAATGGTGGTCAAGCCCAAAGTAAAGGCGAAACCGCGTACGTTACCCACGGTCAGTAGGTAAAGAGTCAAGGCAGCCAACAGGTTCACTGCGTCAGAAACAAGGATGGTGCGCCACGCACGTGACCAACCAGCCTGGACCGCTGCACCTAGAGGCTTGCCTTCGCGAATCTCATCGCGAACACGCTCAAAGTACACGATGAACGAGTCTGCAGTAATACCGATGGCAACAATCAAACCGGTGACACCAGAAAGTGACAGTCGGTAACCCTGACGCCAAGACAACAAACAAATCAGCAGGTAAGTTGCTACAGCTGCTACTGCCAACGAACCGATAGTGACGATCGCTAGAGCGCGGTATTGGAAGATTGAGTAAATGATCACGAGCAGCAGACCAATGGCTCCTGCTAGAAGACCACTCATCAACTGAGCACTACCCAAAGTTGCAGAAATGTTCTCAACACTCTGCACGTTGAACGAGATTGGCAACGAGCCGTACTTCAACTGATTTGCAAGCGCCGTTGCAGTTGCCGAAGTGAAGTTACCGGTGATTTGCGCGGAACCATTCGTAATCACCGCATTGGTCTGAGGCGCCGTAAGAACGTAACCATCGAGCGTAACCGCAAATTGGTTTCGAGGTGAAGTCAAAGGGTACAGACGGGTTGTGACCTTGCCGAACTTGTCAGAACCAGCGGACTTGAAGTTGAGGTTAATAGCCCAAGTGTTGGTCATCGCACCGGTGCTGGTGGTAGTAGTTCCAGCAGTCGCATCTGAGATGTCAGTACCATCAAGCTCTACTGGCCCGAGAATATACTTCACCGATCCGGCGCGGTCACAGGTAACCAGTGGCTTGGTTGGGTCGTCAACCTGCCCTGGAGTTCTGAAATCAGCGACAGTGCTGGTAGCACTCTTGCGGCACTGAAGGTTGTCGTACTGAACGAGTAGTTTGTGGCTTACCCAGTTGAGGTCTGAACCGTCAGTCGGCTTAGCGCTGCTGGTTGCAATAGGTGCGGATGTTGCGACCGGCTTCGAGGTAGCTGTCGCCGAGCCCTTCTTGCCGACAGATGCGTTGGTTGCGGCAGATGTTGCCAGCACCGCACGAAACTGCAGCTGAGCCGAAGCCTTGATGAGCGCCAATGTGTCAGCCGAAGGCTCACCTGGAATCGACACTACGATTACCGCGTTTGCACCGGTTCCCTGTGTCGCCACCTGAGCTTCGCTAACACCTGTTGAGTCAACACGTTGACGAATAATGCCAACGGCTTGATCAAGGGTGCCGGCCTCAAGTGTTTGACCAGGGCCAAGAGTCGGTTGCAAGATAATTGATGTTCCACCCTGTAGGTCCAAAGCCAACTTTGGGGTGAATGAAGCGTCGCGACCAATGGCTCCTGCCCACGCGATGACTGCCGCAATCGATAGCAGAATAATGGTCAGCGAAACTAGTCGGCGTCGGGCGCCGCGAAGTTGAGTGTTTTTTGCCATTACTTGGTCTTCTTTGCTGTCGCCTTGGTGGCAGGCTTCTTTGTTGCGGTCTTTGCAGCTGGCTTCTTAGCAGCGACTTTCGCGGCTGCTGGATTCTTAGCTGCAGCAGGTGCCTGCACTTTCACTTCGCTTGGAGCAGCTAGAACGCGCACGATGGCACGCTTGGTGACCTCAATCTGGGTCTTGCCCGCGGTAGTGACCAGCACGCGATCCCCAGCGATTGCATCGACAACTGCGATGATACCGCCGCCAAGCATGACCTCTGCTCCTAGCTGAACGCTGTTTTCGAGGTCTTGGGCGTTGCGCTTAGCCTTGCGACTCTGCATAAACATGAACAGAGCAAAGACAATAATCAGCAAAAACGGTAGGTACTTGTCCACGAGGTTCCTTACGAAATAACGGCCTCAACCAAAGGCGAGGCATCTTAGAAATTATAGTTGCTAGTTCTCAAACAGGGTGCCGGAATAACGGTCTAAACCCATGTGCCGGTAGGCCTTTTCGGTGGCTTGGCGGCCCCTCGGCGTGCGGATAATCAAACCCTCGCGCAGCAAGAATGGCTCCACAACCGACTCGATGGTGTCGGATTCCTCGCCAATCGCTGTGGCGAGGGTGCCTAGACCAACGGGTTTGCCTCTAAATCTGTTCACCAGCAGCTCTAGGATGGCTCGATCCAGACGATCTAGACCAATAGCGTCAACCTCATAAAGCTCCAAAGCTGCATTTGCAGTGGCAACATCCACGTGACCTGAACCGTGAACCAAGGCGTAGTCTCGCACTCTCCTGAGCAGTCGATTGGCGATACGTGGAGTGCCACGCGACCTTGAGGCAATCAAGGCCGCTGCTTCCTGATCAATACCTACTTGCATTTTTGCTGCGGCTCGCAGAATTACGGTGCTCAGGTCATTAAAGTCGTAGAAATCTAGAAACGCGGTGAAACCAAACCGGTCGCGCAGCGGGTTCGGCAGCATGCCTGAACGCGTTGTAGCACCGACGAGGGTGAACGGTTCCAAATCTAGAGAAATTGAATTAGCACCAGCACCTTTGCCGACCATTACATCTACTCGGAAGTCCTCCATGGCCAGGTAAAGCAGTTCTTCTGCGCTCCGTGCCATGCGGTGAATCTCATCAATAAACAGAATTTCTCCGGACTGCAGGCTGGTCAATATCGCAGCCAGGTCGCCGGCGTGCTGAATGGTGGGTCCGCTGGTTAGGCGAATCGGTGCGTTACTTTCGGCAGCCACAATCATTGCCAAAGTGGTTTTGCCTAACCCCGGAGGTCCCGCTAGAAGAACGTGCTCGGTAGCCTTCCCGCGTTTCTTCGCGGCGGCAATCAGAAGCGAAATCTGCTGTCGGATGCTTTCCTGACCTACAAATTCGTCGAGTGACTTCGGACGCAAAGCGGACTCAAACTCAACGTCTGTGCTTTCAGGTGTCGGATCTGTGAGGTCTGACATTACCGCTCACTAAGAATTTGCAAAGCTGACTTGAGCACCTCGGCAGTCGAAGAACGTTCTCCAACTTTCTTGATAGCACCAGTAGCTTGTTTCTCGTTATAACCGAGACCTTGCAAGGCCTGCAGAACCTCGGAATCAATGGATGACACACCCTCTACGGTTACGCCGTCGAATTTTCCAGCCAAGCTCACCGTGATTAACTTCGCTGTCTTCGGCCCAATGCCCGGAACCTTACGGAACATCTCATCATCTTGAGCCGCCACCGCGTTCCCGATTTCGACTGATGACAAGGTGCTAACCACCGCCAAAGCCGACCTTGGGCCAACGCCCGATACAGAGAGCATTAGTTCAAAGAGAGACTTTTCTTCGATGCTGGAAAAGCCATACAGGGTGACAGAGTCCTCTCGAAGGATGAGAGAAACTTGCAGTGCTAGCGCATCGCCGGTAGACGCGGACGCGGCCAACGATGGTGGCACATGGAGCGCGTAACCAACTCCCCCAACGTCGAGTGTTACACCGTTGGGTTGTTTGGCGATAACTTCACCGCGCAAAAATGCAATCACGCTTCAAGCCTAACTAGCGTTTGCGTGACTTCGCGGAAGCCCGCTCCGCCTGAATCCATGCCGCCTTGGCCGGTGACAAGTTGGCCCCTTGAGCGGATGATGCTCTATCGAGGCCCGTGAGAGCTGCAGTAAGAGCAATAGCTAATGCGTCAGTGGCATCAACAGGTTTAGGTGCTTCTTTGAGCTTCAATAATCGCACCACCATATTTGCTACCTGCAACTTGTCGGCTCGTCCGCTACCCGTTACCGCAGCCTTAACCTGGGTCGGCGTGAACATGACAATGGGAATACCGAATTCGTAAGCCAGCGCGAGCACTACACCGCTAATTTGGGCAGTACCCATAACGGTTTTGAGATTCACTTGAGCGAAAACCCTTTCCAAAGCAATCAGGTCTGGCTTCTCGCTGACGATGAGTTCACGAATTCTTTTGCCGATACCTCCTACGCGAGCAGGCAATTCCTCTGATGGCCCGGTCTTGTAAACATCGACGTAAACGAGATCGGCACGTCGGGCGCTATCGAAAGTCACCACGCCGACACCGCACCTGGTTAAACCAGGGTCAATGCCGAGAACTTTAGGCACTGTTAGTCGTTTTCCAGTTCTGCCGCCACTTCGGCCGACATGTCAAAGTTCGAGTAAACGTTTTGAACCTCATCAGAATCTTCTAGTTCATCGATTAGAGAAATCACCTTACGTGCTGTCTCAGCATCGACCTGAATCAAAGCAGATGACACAAACTCAATGTCTGCACTCTCGTAATCAATGTTTGCTGACTGCAAAGCTTGACGGACAGAGACCATGTCGTTCGGCTCTGTAGTGATCACGAAAGACTCTGCACGCTGTTCAACATTGTCGACAGGGAATTCGATTACAGCTTCTAGAAGCGAGTCCTCAGTGACGCCAGCCCCGCCTTCGACAACGATGACACCTTTGCGAGCGAACTGGTATGCAACGCTTCCCGGGTCAGCGAGTGTGCCTCCACCGTTCTTTAAGGCCAAGCGCACTTCGGAGGCTGCTCTGTTTTTGTTGTCGGTAAGACATTCGATCAAAAACGCAATTCCATTTGGTCCGTATGCCTCATACATGATGGTTTCGTACTGCACTGCATCGTCACCAACACCCGAACCACGTTTAATTGCACGCTCTATGTTGTCGCTCGGTAGCGAAGATTTGCGACCCTTTTGCACTGCGTCATACAGGGTTGGGTTGCCATCAAGATCTGGTCCACCGAGACGTGCAGCAACTTCAATGTTCTTGATTAACTTCGCGAAAAGTTTGGCACGACGGCCGTCGATTACGGCTTTCTTGTGTTTGGTTGTCGCCCATTTGGAGTGGCCGGACATATTGTCTCCTGTGTGGATTTGATTCTTTACAAGTGTAGCCAAACGGCTAACGATTAGAGCATTTGCTCCACGAAAAAACGGTGCACGCGGCTGTCACCTGAAATTTCCGGGTGGAAAGAGATGCCCAGCAAGTTGCCATCTCGAACAGCAACAATACGTCCGTCGGCAAGAGTTGCAAGTGGTTCACAGCCTTCACCGACACTTTCGATGATGGGAGCGCGGATGAAACTGGCCTGCACCTTCTCACCAACACCCTTGAAATCAAGTTCGGTTTCGAATGACTCGGTTTGATGCCCGAAGGCGTTGCGCCTTACAACTGCGTTGATACCCCCAAAAGTCTCTTGTCCTTCGATTCCATCGAGAATGTGGTCGGCCAAGAGGATTAGCCCAGCGCAGGTGCCAAATACCGGCAACCCCTCAGCTATTCTGCCTGTGAGTGGAGCATAAAGTTCGAAAATCTTGGCAAGCTTCACGATGGTCGTAGATTCCCCACCAGGAATTACTAAACCGTCTAGTGACTCGAGCTCGGAAGCTCTCTTCACAAGCGAAACAGATGCTCCAACTTCCTGCAGCATTTGTGCGTGTTCTCGCACGTCTCCTTGCAGAGCAAGTACACCTATACGCTTAGGCATTTACCAGCCGCGATCAGCCAATCGGTGTGGCGCAGGAATGTCGTTCACGTTGATACCGACCATTGCCTCCCCAAGGCCTCGACTGACATTCGCCAGTACGTCTGGGTCGTTGAAGAAGGTCGTTGCCTTTACAATCGCCTTTGCGCGCTCGACAGGGTTTCCAGACTTGAAGATACCTGAACCCACAAAAACGCCATCCGCGCCCAATTG
>CAWULM010000002.1:0-24653 GCA_963923635.1 uncultured Micrococcales bacterium
AAGTTGGGAATGCCGATGGCTACTGTGCCAGCTGCTTCAGCCGAGAGTATTCCTGGAATTGAGTCTTCGAAGGCTACACACTGGGCAGGGTCTACCCCAAGCAGAGAAGCTGCCTTCAGATAAGGCTCCGCGTGTGGTTTGCCGTGAACTACGTCGTCGCCCGCTACTACGACATCGAAAGCCTTGAAGTCGATTGCTTCGACCACCTGAAGGGCGGTGCGGCGCATAGACATGGTGACCAGAGCGGTTTTTACTTTGCGCCTTTTGAGTTCGCGCAAGAGTGCTTCGGCACCCGGCCGCCAAGGGATCTGGCGAGCTAGGTTTTCGTTCACGCTTTGGGTCAGTTTGTCGATGATTTCTTCGTGGTGCAGATCGCTGCCGATGTGATCTTTGATCAGTTTTGATGAGTCATACAGATTCATGCCGATGAGCTTGGCGCCGTCGGCTTCGGTCCAGGAGGAGTTGTGCTCTTCGGCCAGCGAACGCTCGGCATGCATCCAGTACGGTTCGGAGTCGATCAGCGTCCCATCTAGATCGAACAGCACTGCGGCTGGCAACTTCTTGCGGAGCATTAGTCGAGTTTACCCTTGGCCAAGTGCTTTATCCTTGAGGAAGGTACTTGTTCTAGGGGCGTCATTGGAAAACTCAAAGCTGTTCACGGGCCGCACCCTATTGGTCGGCTTCGAAGGCTGGAGCGACGCTGCTGAAGGCGCTAGCGGAGCAGCGAACTTCATGGCTCTACAGAGTGGTGCGCAGATTGCGTACGCAGTAGACCCTGAGGACTTTTACGATTTTCAATACAATCGGCCGACGGTGAGCACCGACGAGGATGGCACCCGCCAACTGGAGTGGCCCGGAGTTGAACTGTATGTTCCAGATCAAGACACTGTAATCGAAAACAGCTTTGAACGCCTGTTCTTCCTCTTCGGAGCCGAACCATCGCGAAACTGGCGCATGTTCACTGCGGAAGTGATTGATTGGATAACCGAGCAAGATATTCAGTCGGTGATTTTTCTAGGTTCCATTCCATCCGATGCGCCGCACACCCGCCCTATTGCCGTATCTCAAACATCACAGAACGAGTTAGTGCGCCACACCTACGGTATCGAACGAAGCAACTACCACGGCCCGGTTGGCATTCAGACCGTCTTATCGCTGGAGTTGGAGAAGCTCGGAATTCCTTGCATGTCACTTTGGGCTGCTGTTCCCCACTATGTGCAGAACGGCCCATCTCCAAAGGCCATGTTGGCTCTGATTTCTGCGGTTGAACAATATTTAGACGTGGAGTTTGATCACACTGATTTGGCTACCGAGGCTTTTGAGTGGGAACGCAACATCGATGAGCTGGCTGAGAATGACGAAGAGATGAGCAGCTACATTCGCACTCTCGAAGAAAGTCGAGACGCCGCCGACAAAGCTAATGTTTCTGGTGACGAACTGGCGCTTGAGTTCGAGCGTTTCTTGGCCAGTCAGCCAGAACCTGAAGCCAAAGACGGCGAAGATCAGGCCTAAGCTAGCGAAGGCGCTACCCAGCCGGCCACCAGGCTCAGTGCCAGCGCCAATCCGACAACCACGCGGTAAATCACGAATGGTACAAACGAACCGTGGTTCAAGAATTTCAATAGGCCACCAATCACCAAGTAGCCAACAACGAAAGACACGATGGTGGCAACCAAAGTTGCCGCCATGTCTGCTCCACTGAGGTCCGGTGCCGACTTTGCAAATTCA
The DNA here is from genome assembly GCA_963923635.1 of uncultured Micrococcales bacterium. Taxonomy (GTDB): domain Bacteria; phylum Actinomycetota; class Actinomycetes; order Actinomycetales; family Microbacteriaceae; genus Rhodoluna. The sequence continues at coordinate 1,729 of CAWULM010000002.1, forward strand.
TAAAGTCCACTGGCAAGCACCGCCGGAATGGCCAACAGGAATGAGTATCGTGCGGCTGCTGCTCTGGTGTAGCCGAGCAGCAAACCGACGGTGATGGTTCCACCGGAACGTGAGACACCTGGCACTACCGCTAAGGCTTGGCCTAGACCAAAAAGCAGACCATCCTTACCAGTAATTTCCGCGATCTCTTTGCGTTTCGTTCCAACCCGGTCGGCAAAACCGAGTGCTAGACCGAAGACGATCAAGGTGACCACTACCACCCACAAGTCACGCAGGTTGTTTTCGATGAAATCTTTGAACAGCAAGCCGACAATGACCACTGGAAGCGAACCGATGATGACAAGCCAACCCAGGCGGTAGTCAGCGTTTTGGCGCTTGGCTGATGAGGTCAAACCGCCAAGCCACGCTCCGGCGATTCGCAATATGTCTTTGAAAAAATAGATCAGCACTGCCGCTTCGGTGCCGAGCTGTATGGTAGCGATAAACGCAGTGAGCTCCGGACGATTCATGTTGCGATCGAGTTGCAAAACCTGCTCTGCGATCTGAATGTGCGCACTCGAAGAAATTGGAAGAAATTCGGTAAGGCCCTGAATAAGACCAAGGAAGGCGGCCGCCAACAGATTCATTTAGTGACTTTCTTTAGTCTTCGGCTTCTTCGAACGGCAACCATTCGCCGTACGCTTCTTCAAGAGCCTCTTCATAGTTCAAGAATGCGTTCTTAAGAAGTTCGTAAGCGTGATCGACCGAAGGGTCGTCATCGGAACGTCGCATCGATACCGCTTCTAGGTGTCGCTCCAGCGCCGCAGTGAATTGCTGCAGGGCCGTTCTTGCATCTTGTGCCATAAGCCCAAACTACAACGCAACTAGGGCTTAGACAAGAATGCGCCGATAAACCTAGAAGGCGTTTCGTGTTATCCTAGATGTTCAAGTCCGGGTGGCGGAATGGTAGACGCGCTAGCTTGAGGTGCTAGTCCTCGTATAGGGGGTAGGGGTTCAAGTCCCCTTTCGGACACAATGGGTCTCGATCTAATCGAGACCCTTTTCCTTTAACCGTGTTTTTGTGCCGCTAACAGCATCTTTGCCACCACATCGGTCTCGCCGGCGATCAGAACCTGCTCGGTGTTGCGTTTAGCACCAGGGTTGCCGACCCGCTCCCCTTGTTTGTTGTAAACACCGATTTGCGAACCGATGTAGCGCTTGAAATCGACATCAATAATTTCTACTGCCGGACGATCCGAGACGAGGCCCAGTAGTTCGGCTCTTGAGAGCCAAGATTCGTTGTTGTAACTGAGGATGATTGTTTTGGCACGCAGGCGTGACACCACATCGCTCAAGGCTCCGTACATCTTCGGCTTGGAGTTGAAATCGCTGCGGTGCTCATCGGTGCGAACATCCACGCGCTTTTTAGCTACACCATATGCATCGGGTTCATCCCACCGAACCAAAGTTTCCCAAATGTGGTAGTTGGCAAAGTAGCGATGTTGGTTGTAAGGAGGGTCGAGGTAGGCAAGGTCGACCTCCGGCAGGTCATCGAGCACCTTGGCTGCATCGGCTTGCATGGCCCGGCCCGAACCTGGCAGCAATCCCGGTTCGACAAGGCTCATTTGATTTCTAGATCTTGCTGACCAATTCTTGAGATAGGCCATTTGGACACCCGTGGTTGAGTCAACTCGGTCAGCCCCGAGGATTAGCGATGCCAAAAGTGGTTCGTACAGCCAACTACCTTTGTAGTCGCTTTCTATTTGATTTCTGACGGCGTCGATTTTTTCGCCGTTGTGTGGTTGAAAATACCTGGCCTGGCGACAAAAGGTTTCGGTGAAGTAGCCAGCTTCAGGAGTCACGTTATTTAGTTTCTCCATTTCATTTAGTAGCTCGAGATAGTCAACGTCATCGCGGTTTAGCTCGATGCCCGTCTTAGCGAACACGTATGCATACGAGGCGGTGTCTACCGCCGTAACGTGCATGCCAAGCTCCTTCATGCCACGCGCGACTCTGGTCGTGCCAGTGAACAAGTCAAGCGCGGTCTGGGCGCCAGAAGATTTGGCGAGTTCGACGAGTAGCGGCACTAACGCGCGCTTCGAACCGAGATACTTGATCACCTCACAAAGTTACACTTGTTAGGTGAGTGAAAGCCTAAGTGTCGCCAGTTTGTATGCTGTCGACTTTGCGCGCGAGCACTTGGCTGGCAAGAGTATCGCCGTACTTACCGGTGCCGGCATCTCTACCGACTCTGGCATTCCCGACTATCGCGGCGCTGGTAAGACCCCTAAGCACCCCATGACCTTCGACTCTTTTATGGGTTCTGAACAGGCTCGAATTCGATACTGGGCAAGGTCATTCGTAGGCTTTAGCCGCATAGCCACTGCGATGCCAAATGCTGGTCACTTTGCGATTGCCGAAGCCGAGCAGCGCGGCTCAGTTTCGGTTGTGGTCACCCAAAATGTTGATCGACTACACCAGCTCGCCGGCTCTAAGAATGTAATCGACTTGCACGGTCGACTAGATGCAGTGAAGTGCATGAGTTGTTCAGCGGTGATTTCAAGGCAAGACATGGATGTGCTGCTGCGCGAACTAAATCCAGACGTGCAGACCGATGAGTCGTTCGAATTTACCCCAGATGGCGATGCCGAAGTCGAGGCTTCAGAGAACTTTAAGGTTCCGAATTGCGTCATCTGTGGCGGAATCTACAAACCGGACGTGGTGTTCTTCGGCGAAGCGGTTCCCGCTGAACGTGCACAGCTGGCGCTGAACCAGGTCGATCAGGCGGACGCTCTTCTGGTTGCTGGAACTTCACTTCAGGTGAACTCGGGGCTCAGGTTTGTAAAGGCGGCAAAGCGAGCCAATAAAGATATTGTGATTGTGAATGTTGGACCTACCAAGGCTGACGAAATGGCCTTGGTTAAAATTGAGGCGAATACTTCGCTCGTCTTAAAGGAATTGCTAGCTTGACTCAGACCATTCTCGGTTTACTTCGTCACGGCCAAACTGACTGGAACATCGACGGGCGCCTCCAAGGCACCAGCGATATCCCTTTGAATGAAACCGGCCGTGATCAGGCGAGGGAAGCCTGTCTAAAGCTCAATGCCAGCGACTGGGATTTAGTGATTTCATCCCCGCTCTCGCGAGCACAGGAAACAGCGCGATTGGTGATGCAGGGGCATGGGCTCGGCGAGCTTAATGTCGAACCTCTATTGATGGAGCGAGCCTTCGGTGAAGCTGAAGGATGGACTTACCATCAGTGGCGCGAACGTCACACTCCGCACATTGCTTTACGCGGAGAAGAAACCCTAGAAGCCCTTGAGGAACGCGCCTCGAAATTGCTTGTAGAAGTGGCTGCCAAATACCGCGGTAAGCGAGTGTTGGCGGTTAGCCACGGCGCGCTAATTCGCAAAGTGCTTCGCCTGGTTTCTGACAAGCAAATTCCGGCCGATGGTGAACGTATCGGCAACACAGCGCTATCGCTCTTGGAACACACTGCAAATGGTTGGGCGGTCAAGAGCTTCGATGGTCGCCCGCTTGGGGAGCGTTTTTAGTCAAACTTCTTTAAGAAGTTGTCTAGCACCTTTGCAGAGTCTCGCCACGAGTACTCGGCCGCTTTCTTAATGGCCAGTTTCGAACGACCCTCCCAGTCCAGCTCGAGCGCTTTCACCTGGGTGGCAAACGATTGAGGCTGCCCAGTTTCAAAGTAGATAGCGGCACCGCCTGCTACCTCTCGAAATATTTCGAGATCTGAGCAAACCACAGGGGTTCCAACCCGCATTGCTTCCACCAGCGGAATGCCGAAGCCTTCGTCGCGAGACGCAGTCACCAGAGCCGTAGCACTAAGCAGTGAAGCTAGATACTCCTCGTCGCTCACTCCCCCGCGGAAAATCAGTCGACCTGCGGCACTGCCCGCAAGTTTCTGAAGTCTTTGCTTTTCTTCGGGGTGAACTTTGCTGAGAAGTTCAAGTGTGTAGTCAGGGAGTTCCTGCATGCCGGCTACCAAGGTGTCGACATCCTTGTATGGCATGAACGAGCCCATGTAAATCAGTCTTTTAGAAAGAGGGCGTGATCTCGGTTGATAGCCAAGCGCTGCATCTTCCGGCGCGTTATAGACGATTTCAATTGGGCCAGAAAAGAGCTTGTGGCGTTGAATCAAAGACCTGGAGGTTTTGCTAATTGTTACTAAGCCGTCAGCTGCCGAAAGCATTAGTCGACCAGGAAGGTAACTCCAGTGATACAGCCTCCACAGCGCTCTAACCAACGCATTGAATTCTCGCGGTGGTTTGCGGTGGCGGTAGTAGATCAAGTCGTGCAGCGTCAGAACAAGACGAAACTTACGCCCTAAAGAACCTGTGGTTTGCATCGGTGAGTAAACCAAAGTCGCGCCAAGCTTATTCAGTCTTCGAGCAAGTCCAATTTCGTGAATTGAGGTGGGAGCGCACTCTAAGACGTATTTGATTCCGTCTGGCAGCACGCGAAGTTGCCCGAGATCGCTGATGATGGCGGTGACATCACGCAATTTTGAAAGCTCGGTGCAAAGGTTTGCAGCGAAACGGCTGATTCCATCGTGGTGTGTGACGCGTATAAATCGAGCGTCAAAAAAGAAGGTCATTATTTCTTTGAACTGGCCAGAGCGAATTCTCTGGTGTGCAGTGCAACCTCGAGCGGCGCCTGGTAGTGAAGCAGATGGCCGAGGTCTCGAATCTCTACATAAGTCGCTGAGTCATACAATCCAGCCACTCGACGCTGCGAGTCAATGTCGGTGATGTCATCTTTGTCAGCCGCGATTAGCAAAACTGGCTGATGAATTTTAGGTGCGTACTCGCTCAGGTCGTGAGAGACCGATGCGAAGTAACCTTCAACCGCTGTTTTTGGCGTGGCGAATCGAGAGAAGTAAGTTTCGTGCTGCTGAGCAACCCACTTTTTTAGCTGCGCGTCTTTACCCTTGAACATACTTTCGGTTACCAGCCAAATCACTAGTGGAAAGCCAAGCAAGGTTCGGGCAAACTTTTCGGGAAGCTTCCCTATGACGTGGTAATAAAAATTGGTGAGTTTAGACATAACTCGGTGTGGGCCTTCTAAGGCGTTCGCAGACAGCGGGTTCACCAGAACCAGTCTCTGTGTGTCATGAGTAGCGGCGAAGTTTCCGACCACCAGTGAACCGAAGCAATGCCCTAGCACCACAGTGTCTTTTTTGAGTTTCAGTGCGGTGAATAGGTCGGCTAGCCATTTGCTGTAAGCGTCAAGATCGTGTTGCTCATCAAGAGCGGGTGCATCACCAAAGGCTGGCAGGTCTGGCACGTAGCAGTCGAAATCTGGCATCGCACCAACAATCGAGAGTAGGCCGTGGTGAGTGCCGCGGTAACCGTGCACTAGCAAAACAGTGCCCTTGGACTTTTCGCTTGCTGGGTAAAACCAAACCGGCCAAGACTTGCCGTGCAACTCGACCGAGGTGCGCTGCTCGCGTGCTTCAGCGTCGGCGAACAGCTCTGGTGACTTGGTCAAAACGTAATCCTGATTCATTTTTTGGCTCTACTAAATAATCCTAGTTTTCGAGGGGTTAAAATCGAACCTAATACCCGAACCGAAAGCGACTGCCTTGATTGCCGAACGCATAGCCAAAGTCAATGCTGCTAATCGATCAACTCTGTCGTTCGAATTTTTCCCTCCCCGAGACGATGCGGCTGCCGCGGCTCTAGAACCGGTTGTTGATGCGCTGGTGTCCATTCGACCTGACTTCGTGTCGGTTACCTACGGTGCTGGAGGGTCAAACCAGAGCCGTTCATTCGAAATGGTTGGGTCTTTGGCTTCGCGAGTGCCAACCATTGGTCATCTAACGTGTGTCGGAGCCAGCGCAGCAGATTTAGTCAAAGCTGTGCACACTCTGGAAGAACTAGGTGCCGAAGCAATCCTCGCGCTTAGAGGCGATGTTCCTGCCGCGCGACCTGAAGTTGCCGACCTCACCGAACTTCACAGCGCGCTAGAGCTAATGGCCTTGATTAACGAAAACTCAACCATCGAACTTGGTGTTGCAGCTTTTCCAGAGCGACACCCTGACTCACCAAGCATTGAACATGACATCGAGGTGCTGCTGAAAAAGCAGGCCGCTGGCGCAACTTTTGCAATTACGCAGTTGTTCTTCTTTGCTGAGGACTACCTGAGCTTCGCCGCCAAAGCACGCGCTGCGGGAGTCAAGGTTCCGATTATGCCGGGCATTTTGCCGATCGCCTCGATTGCGCAGGTTGAGCGTATGACCAAGCTGAGCCATTCCAAGAAGCCGGATTCGTTGATCGAGGCTATGCAGTCTGTAGCTACCGACGAACAGGCCGAAGAATTGGGTTACCAGTACACACTTTCCATGTGTCGTGAACTCTTAGAAGCTGGTGTACCTGGGTTGCACATTTTTTGCCTGAACCAAGCCTCTACTCCCCTGCGGCTTGTTGAAGATCTTCAGCTCAGATGACCTCTGTGTCGGCTCTTGTAGATAGTCTGACCTTGTGAATTCTTCAGTAACTCCTAGCCCGATTCCATGGGCAAACCAAATCGCCGTTTTCGACACCGAAACCACTGGGCTTGATTTACGTGAGGCTCGCATTGTTACTGCCTGCGTTGCAGTGCTAGATGCGGCCGGACAAGTGATTGGTTCACCCAAGGAATGGCTTGCTGACCCTGGCATCGAAATACCTGAGGTGGCATCGAATGTGCACGGAGTGACCACCGAAATCGCTCGACGCGATGGTGCTGACGCCAAGTCAGTTGTATCAGAAATTGTTGCCACCTTGCGTGATTTGATGCAAGCGGGAATTCCTGTCGTTGCCTATAACGCACCTTACGACTTCACCATTCTGCACTTCGAGGCAAAGCGTCATGGAATTGAACCACTTCAAAATGTTTCGCCGGTGATTGACCCTTTGGTACTCGATAAAAAGGTGGATCGATACCGCAAAGGCTCGCGCAAACTCGAAGACTCCGCCGCTTTGTATTCGGTAGCGCTCGATGATGCCCACAATGCAACTGCCGACGCGGTTGCTGCTGGGCGACTAGCTCTTGCACTGGCGGCTAAATACTCCGCCGAGCTCAACATGTCTGTCGAGGCATTGCACGAGGCGCAGATCAGTTGGAGCCGCGAACAAGAGGAAAGTTTCGCTTCTTTCATGCGCGGTAAAAACCCGAACTTTGTGGCTCAGTACGGCTGGCCAATCAAGAAGTTAGATTAAGCAAAAAGGCGGCTCCAGAAGGAACCGCCTTTTTTCAAAACTTACTAAGCGCCGAAGCCCTTGTAACGTGAGTTGAACTTCTCGACACGACCAGCTGCGTCCATGATGCGCTGCTTTCCGGTGTAGAACGGGTGCGAAGCCGAAGAGATTTCAACGTCGAACACTGGGTAGGTGTTGCCGTCTTCCCACTCAATGGTCTTGCTTGAGGTCACGGTTGAGCGGGTCAAGAAAGCGACACCAGATGCTAGGTCGCGGAAGACAATCGCCTCGTACTTAGGGTGAATGTCAGATTTCATCGAAATTGATCCTTTGTTGTGAAAGTCGTGGTGCACAGCACCAAGGGTCAACTATACCAGTTATCTGGCTCGAACTCTATACCTGCCGGCTTCGGAATCGACCTGAAGGCCAATACCGAAGGCCTCTGAGAGCTTGTCGCTGGTCAGGGTGTGCTCTATTGCTCCCGCGGCATAAACCTTGCCTCCGGTAAGTACCAAGGCGTGGGTAAAACCGACCGGAATTTCTTCCAAATGGTGGGTAACCATGACAATGGCAGGGGCGTATGGCGACTGGGCATAGCTGCCGATTACACCAATGGTCTGCTCTCTGGCTGCTAAGTCTAGGCTGGCTACCGGTTCATCAAGTAGCAGCAGCTCCGGGTCTGGCATGACGGCGCGGGCTATTTCGGCACGTTTGCGCTCTCCGTCGCTTAGAGTCCCGAAGGAGCGCTCAGCCTTGTCTTCAAGTTTCCATTCGGCCAAAACTCGGCGGGCTCGTCGTTCGTCGACATCGTCGTATTTTTCGCTCCAACGGCCAGTAATCGCGTAAGAAGCGGTCATTACCGCGTCAAGAACTCGTTCGGAGTTGGGAATGTGCGAGGCCATTGCGCTAGAGGCGAAGCCGATTTGGGTGCGTAGGTCGAACACATTGACCGAACCGAGTCGTTGATCGAGAATGATTGCTTCGCCGCTGGTCGGTTGGATCTGGGCAGCTACTACTTTTAGCAAGGTTGTCTTACCAGCACCATTCGGGCCTACGATGACCCAACGCTGGTCGGAACCAACCTCCCAGTCAATGCCATTGAGAATCGCTGCTCCCCCGCGAACAACGCTGACGTCAGTGAGTTTTATAACCGTGGACATGGGGCAAGCCTAGTTGAACTCAGCGATTGCTTCCCGATAGACAGCGATGGTTTTTTGAGCAATTGATTCCCAAGAGAAGAGGTCTTCGGCGCGTTTGCGTCCCGCTGCACCGAAGTCTGCGATTTGCGGATTAGCAAGCATCGCATTCAAAGCATCTGCGAAATCCTTGACGAATTTGTTCTCGTCAAGCGGTGTGCCAGAGCCATCACTCACTTGTTCGATGTCGACTAGCAAGCCAGTTTCACCGTGGGCTACAACCTCGGGAATGCCACCCGTGCGCGTTGCTACCACTGGTACGCGGCAGGCCATGGCTTCGAGGTTTACGATGCCCAGCGGTTCGTAAATCGACGGGCAGGCGAAGACGGTTGCGCTTGAGAGAACTGCAATCAGCTCTTCGCGGCTCAGGTGACGCTCAATCCAGATCACGTTCTCTCTGACCTTTTGAAGCTCTTCTACCAGGTTGGTGATTTCGGCTTGGATTTCTTTAGTGTCAGGTGCGCCAGCGCAAAGCACGAGTTGCACATCGCTTGGTAGTTCGCGTGCCGCCTTAACCAGATACTTCAGACCTTTTTGTTGGGTAATGCGACCGACGAAAATAACTGAGCGCTGTTCCGGGGCGACCCCAAGCGATCGCACCAAGTCAGGGTTGCTTGCTGATTGGAATGCAGCGAGGTCGATACCGTTGTGCACGACTGTGACTTTGCGTGGGTCTAACTGTGGGTACGCGCGCAAAATGTCGTTACGCATTCCGTCGGAAACGGCAATGATCTTGGTCGCCCCTTCGTATGCGGTTCGCTCGATCCAGGATGAAAGGCGGTAACCGCCACCAAGCTGCTGTTCTTTCCATGGGCGCAGCGGCTCGAGAGAGTGGGCAGTGATCAGGTGAGGCACTTTGTGCATCGCTCCCGCAACCTGGCCAGCGAAGTTGGCATACCAGGTGTGCGAGTGAACCAGGTCGGTACCCGCGATGTCTGAAACCATAGCTAAGTCGGTGGCCAAGGTTTGAATAGCCGGGTTAGCCGAGGCAAACTCGTCGCCAAAGTTGTATGAAAAAGTGTTGAGTTCGCCACGCTCTTCACCGAAGCATCGCACCTGCACATCGATGTGTTCGCGAAGCACTCTGACCAATTCAGCCACATGCACGCCCGCCCCACCGTAGATGGCAGGTGGGTACTCTTTGGTCAGAAGGTCAATTCTCATAACGTAATGTTAGCCATGCCGACCTTTTTTCCAATAACATTTGGTCATGAGCAAGCAATTGAGAATCTTCGGAATGGTACTCGCCGGTGGCGAGGGTAAACGCCTGATGCCACTCACCGAAGATCGAGCGAAACCGGCCGTACCGTTCGGTGGGTCATACCGCCTGATTGACTTCGCCTTGTCTAATCTGGTGAACTCGGGTTTACGCAGAATCGTTGTGCTTACCCAATACAAATCGCACTCTCTAGACCGTCACATCTCGCAAACTTGGCGCATGTCTCCACTTCTGGGATCATATGTTGCTTCTGTGCCTGCTCAGCAGCGCCTCGGCAAGCGTTGGTTTTCTGGCAGTGCCGATGCCATTTTGCAGAGCATGAACCTACTCAGCGACGAACGCCCAGACTATGTTGTCGTTGTCGGCGCCGACCACGTTTACCGAATGGACTTCGAGCAGATGGTTCAGGATCACATCGCCTCTGGTCGCGGTGTAACGGTGGCTGCTATTCGCCAACCGATTTCCTTGGCTAATCAGTTCGGAGTTATCGAGGTCGATGCGAAAGACCCGAGCAAGATCGCTGCATTCCGCGAAAAGCCTCAAGACCCTAAGGGTTTGCCTGACTCCCCCCACGAGGTTCTAGCTTCAATGGGAAACTACGTCTTCACCGCTAGCGCTTTGATTGAGGCAATCGAGCAAGACGCCACGCTTGAAAACTCCAAGCACGATATGGGTGGTGACATCGTTCCGTATTTCGTTGAGAAGAAAGATGCTGGTGTTTACGACTTCACCTACAACGAGATTCCAGGTTCTACCGAGCGTGACCACTCATATTGGCGAGATGTAGGAACCATTGACTCGTACTACGACGCGCATATGGACCTGATTTCGGTGATGCCGGTGTTCAACCTTTACAACACCGACTGGCCAATCTTCACACAGCAAGTAAACATGCCGCCTGCGAAGTTTGTTCACGATGGAGAAGGCAATCAGGGTCGAACCACCGATTCGATTGTTTCTCTAGGTGTGGTTGTCTCTGGTGGCATCGTCGAACGCTCGGTACTCTCCCCTTGGGTTCGTGTGCAGTCTCACGCCTTAGTTACTGACTCAGTAATTCTTGACGGAGTTCAGATTGGCAGAAATGCAACCGTACGCAGAGCAATCTTGGATAAGTCTGTTGTAGTTGGTGACGGTGCGATGATCGGTGTCGATCGGGCTCGCGATCTCGAGCGCGGCTTCACCGTTACCGAATCTGGAATCACCGTCGTACCTAAGGGTGTCGTAGTCAATCCGTGACCCGTTTTCTAGTGGTCTTGGATGTCGATTCAACACTCATCCAAGATGAAGTTATTGAGCTTCTTGCCGACGCTGCTGGCGTTCGCGAGGAAGTTGCCGCCGTTACCGAACGAGCCATGCGTGGAGAACTAGATTTCGCTGCTTCGCTTCGTGAGCGTGTAGCAACACTTGCAGGTCTACCGATCACAGTTTTTGAAGACACCCTCCAAAGAATCAGGCCCACAACTGGGGTTCACGAATTCATCGCTGCGGTGCACGCAGCCGATGGAAAAGTCGGTGCGGTTTCTGGCGGTTTCTCCCAGGTGCTCGATGTGCTTGCTAGAGATCTGAACTTAGATTTTCATAGGGCGAACCTTCTAGACATCGAGAAAGGCAAACTAACCGGCAAGGTTGCGTCTGAAATCGTGGATGCCAAAGCAAAAGCAACCGCGCTCTTTGAGTGGGCTGCTCAGTGCAATCTGAGCCTGGGGCAAACTATCTCGGTTGGCGACGGCGCAAACGACCTCGAGATGATGAAGATCTCCGGGCTGAGTGTAGCCTTCAATGCCAAGCCAATCGTGCGCGAAAACGCCAAACTGGTTATCGCCAAGAATGATTTGCGCGAGCTTATCGCGCTATTGCCTAGGGCTTAAGCGCCGGTGGCGTGCAAGCCACCATCAACGTGAACAATCTCACCAGTAGTTGCTGGGAACCAGTCGCTCAATAGAGCGATGATGCCGCGTGCGGCTGGTTCGGTGTCGCTGAGATCCCATGACATTGGTGCACGTTCAACCCAAGTTTCTTCCATGGTTGCGAAACCAGGAATTCCTTTAGCTGCAGTGGTGCGAAGCGGACCAGCTGAAACGAGGTTTACGCGAATACCGTCGCGACCTAGGTAGCGAGATAGATAACGAGCAGTTGACTCGAAAGCTGCCTTAGCAACACCCATCCAGTCGTACACCGGCCATGAGACAGAAGCGTCGAAGGTTAGGCCAACAACCGATGACCCTTTACCGAGAAGATTGCGTGCTGCGATGGTGATTGACTTCAGCGAATAAGCCGAAACGTGCACTGCCGTTGAGACGTCTTCCCATTCGGTCTCTAGGAAGTTGCCACCGAGTGCAGTTTGTGGCGCAAAGGCGATCGCGTGAACGATTCCATCCAGGTGAGGAAGGTGTTCTTTTACGCGTGATTCTAGAGCCGCTAGGTCTTCTGCGTTGGTGGCATCGAGTTCAATGACTGGTGCAGGCTTTGGCAAACGCTCTGCAATCTTGGTGGTGATTGGAAGCATGCGCCCGAATGAAGAGAGAACGATCTCTGCGCCTTGCTCTTGAGCTAGCTTCGCTACCGAGAATGCAATCGAGGCTTCGGTCAAAACTCCGGTAACCAGAATCTTTTTGCCTTCTAGAATGCCCATTTCAGTCCTTTTCGTTGGTTCGTCTAATTTTCGCAGATTTTTATGGATTTTGGGTTAGTGACCCATGCCAAGTCCGCCATCAACAGGGATGACTGCACCTGAAATGTAACTTGCATCGTCGGAAGCTAGCCAAGTGATGACCTTCGCTACCTCTTCTGGTGCGGCAAAACGTCCGGCAGGAATGTTTTTCTTGTACTGTGCGATGGTTTCTTCAGGGAGCACAGCGGTCATGTCAGTGTCGATGAAGCCAGGCGCAACTACGTTTGCCGTGATCCCACGACCACCCAATTCGCGAGTAATCGATCGTGCCATACCGACAAGCGCCGCCTTTGAAGCCGAGTAGTTGACCTGCCCGGCACTTCCGAGAAGGGCAACAACAGAGCCCACAAAAATAACTCGGCCAAACTTCGCCTTCATCATGCCCTTAGTGACGCGCTGAAGCACTCTGAAAGACCCGGTCAGGTTGGTGTTGATCACATCTTCGAAGTCTTCATCGGTCATACGCATCAACAGTGTGTCTTTGGTGATTCCGGCGTTGGCTACTAAAACTTCGATAGGGCCAAGTTTTTCCTCGACCTGAGCAATAGCTGCATCGAGTGAGGTGGCGTCGGTCATGTCTGCGGTTACCGAAAGAGCACCGTCTGGCCCTGAACCACTTCGCACTGTAACGGCTACTCGGTGCCCTTGCTTCACAAATTCCTCAGCGATGGCTCGGCCGATGCCACGGTTGCCGCCGGTTACAAGTACAGTTCTTGGTGTAGACATTGAAAGCCTTTCGGGAATACCAGCGTTTTGCTCTGGTTTTAAGCCATTAGAAGTCTATCCGTTATAAATACGCATCAGCAGGAGCAAGATTGGCCAAGGTTCAGTCACTGACGTCTTTGGGGCAATCGCCCGAAACCGCGCGCAGAAAGCGCATGCAGCGATACACGATTGCAATGTCTATTCGAGTCGTCTGCCTAATCATAGGCATTTTTGTGCAGGGGCCACTGATGTGGATTTGTTTCGCTGGCGCGATCTTTTTGCCTTACATCGCCGTAGTGGACGCCAATGCTGGAAACCCAGTCGAAGATGAACTGCCTGGCGCCGCGACCCCGGCCAGAGCCATCGAAGCTGAAAAAGCGGACTGAACTTGGTCACCGCAAAATGTTCTAGAGCGGGATGCTCGGCAAGCGCTACTTCAGCGATTTCCTGGCGCAATCCGCGAATACATGACGAGTCGCGAAGTAAAACCTGGCTAGCTTGCCCAGAACACCTGACCTACCTGCAGGACTACCTCGCCAGTCGAGTCTTGGTGCTGGGGGTATCGCAGCTATGACTCGTTCCAATAAGCAAGACCTATTGCGTTGGAGCGCATGGTTCGTTCTGGCCGCACTATTCGCTGTTGCCTGCGTTTTTCTCTCGCGCTGGCAATTTGATCGCAGGGCTCAAGTTGTCGCTCAAATACAAATTGTGCGGACCAATTACGATGCACAACCGGTAGAAGTTGAATCGCTGGTGTCACGAACGTCGGATTCCACGCAACTTAAGTATCGTCCTGTGACACTATCTGGACATTACCTGCCTGAAAAGTATCTACTGGTTCGCAACCGAGCTAATAGTGGTACCCCAGGTTTTGAACTGCTGGTGCCGTTTGTCTCGAAACAAACCTGGATCGTTGACCTCGGTTGGATTCCGACCGGAACCAAGCAAGATTTTCCTGATGAAATTCCAGTTCCAAGTTCTGAGCCTACGAGCATTACCGCGAGGTTGTATCCGAGTGAGCCTGGTTCTAATCGCACTGCCCCAGCGCACGAAGTTCAGGAAATCAATATTCCTGAAGTGCAAAGATTGGCACAGATTGAGTCAAACGGCGATTGGTATCTGCAGTTGGTTCACACTGAAGGAACCTCCAAACTTCCGGCACCAATCGAAAAGCCCTCTACCGACGAAGGTAGCCACCTTTCGTACGCCTTCCAATGGATTGCTTTCGCAACACTTGCTATTTGGTTCTTCTTTTACGCTCTTCGCAAAGAGCTGCAGATTGCTGCCGGCAAACGTTCGATTAAGGTGAATAAGCCTTCCAGGGCAAATCTTGACAACCAGGCTGAAGATTCAGCGCAGCTCTAAGACAGCGAGATCAGGTCGGCGTATTCGTCGTTCCACAAATCTTCGGTTCCGTCAGGCAAGATCAGAACGCGTTCTGGGTTGAGCGCCAGTACCGCTCCTTCATCGTGCGAAACCAAAACGATAGCTCCCGTGAAGGTGGCAAGCGCTGCCAATATTTCGGCGCGGCTGGCAGGGTCAAGGTTGTTGGTTGGCTCATCCAGGAGCAGAACATTTGCTGAAGAAACAACCAAAGTCGCAAGCGCTAGTCGCGTCTTCTCCCCTCCGCTGAGCACCTTTGCCGGTTTAGCGACGTCGTCGCCAGTGAATAGGAATGAACCCAGCACTTTGCGCGCATCTGTTTCGGTTAGCGTTGGCGCGCTGCGCATCATGTTCTCGAGAATCGAGCGATTCATGTCGAGAGTTTCGTGCTCCTGTGCGTAATAACCGATCTTTAGACCGTGACCGGCTTCGATTTCACCAGTGTCAGGTTTATCGACACCAGCCAAAATTCTAAGCAGAGTAGTTTTACCGGCACCGTTAAGCCCCAGGATGACTACCTTCGATCCCTTGTCAATGGCAAGGTCCACGGCCGTGAACACTTCGAGTGAACCGTATGACTTGGAAAGGTTGTTTCCCATTAGTGGAGTCTTCCCGCAGGCTGCCGGTTCAGGGAAACGAATCTTGGCAACACGCTCCGCTTCGCGAACTTCTTCGAGGCCAGACATGAGTCGTTCGGCTCGTTTGCGCATTTGTTCTGCGGCAGCAGCTTTAGTTGCCTTTGCGCCGAACTTGGCAGCTTGGAGTTGCAAAGCTGACGCTTTCTTCTCTGCGTTTGCGCGTTCGCGTTTGCGGCGCTCCTCGTCCGCTTCACGTTGCTTTAGGTAGTGGAACCAACCCATGTTGTAAACATCAATGCATTCACGCATTGCATCGAGGTAGAAAACTCGGTTTACAGTTTCACCAATCAAGTCGACGTCGTGACTAATCACGATTAGTCCGCCCGGATAACTCTTCAAAAAGTCGCGTAACCAGATGACGCTGTCGGCATCTAGGTGGTTTGTCGGCTCATCGAGAATCATCATCGTCGCCTGACTGAAGAGAATGCGTGCCAGCTCAACTCGTCGACGCTGACCACCCGAAAGTGTTTTCAAAGGTTGGTCGAGAATTCTGGCGGGAATGCCGAGGTTTGAAGCTATAGCTTCGGCTTCTGCAGTGGCGGCGTATCCCCCTGCCGCCATGAATTTAACTTCGGTTGACGAGTATTTCTTCAACGCGTTTTCGTATACCGCCTCATCGACCGATCCCATGTCGTGAGAGTACTTCTCGAGAGCCTGGCTGAGTTCACCCAGGCCTCTTGCGTTCAGGATTCGATTGCGAGCTAGTTCCTCTGGGTCACCACTTCTCGGGTCTTGCGGCAAGAACCCAATTTCTCCGAGGGTCTCGACGCTTCCTGCGGTTGGTTGCAGTTCGCGAGCCAGAACTTTGGTAAGTGTGGTCTTGCCTGCCCCGTTTCGACCAACAAGTCCGACTTTGTCGCCTTTGTCTACACGGAAGGTTACGTCTTGCATTAAGACTCGTGCGCCAATGCGTATCTCTAGATTTGAGACGCTAATCATGGCGATTACCTAATGTTTAGTGGGGTGTTGTGCACCTAGTCTACAATTGCACTATTCGACCCAAGGAGACTCATGTCACTTTCACTGAGCCAGCGTCCAACCCTTATTGACCGCTTCGTCCCAAAGAGTCAGGTTGCCGATGCCATTCTTATTCTGGCCGGCACCGTTTTGATCAGCCTCGCTGCCCAACTAACTATTCCACTGAAGCCAGTTCCAATCACCGGACAGACCTTTGCTGTGCTTCTCGTTGGTGCCGTTCTTGGCTTGGGTCGAGGTGTTGCGGCTACCGCACTCTACGTTGTTGCAGGCGCATTTGGCCTACCGATTTTCCAGGCTGGTGCCTCGGGATTCGCTTTTGGCCCAACGCTTGGCTACCTATTCGGGTTTATTGCTGCGGCTGCCGTGACCGGCTTCCTAGCTGAAAAGGGTTTCGACAAATCGGTCGCTGGCGTCGCATTTACTTTTGCTGCTGGCACCGCGGCCATTTACGTTTTTGGTCTAGCCTGGCTTTCGATTTTCCTGGGTGCAGTTGGCGCAGCAAATGACCTTCAGTCGACATTGCTAGCCGGCTTTTACCCATTCTTGATCGGTGACGCTCTAAAGGCAGCTTTGGCTGCAGCTCTGTTGCCGACTGCTTGGCTGTTGGTTGGCAAACTTCGCAAGTAGTGCTTTAAACCAAAAAAAAACGCGGCCTTTATGGGCCGCGTTTTTTGTTTAGATGGCGAATCCGATTGCGCGCATTTGTTCGCGGCCATCTTCGGTAATCTTTTCAGGCCCCCAAGGTGGCATCCAAACCCAGTTGATTCGGAAGGCCTCGACTACATTGTCTAGCGCTTGTGCAGTTTGTTCTTCGATGACATCGGTAAGTGGGCAACCTGCTGAAGTGAGAGTCATGTTGATTAGCAAGTGGCCATCATCGTCGCTAGCTTCGAGGCCGTAGACCAATCCAAGGTCAACGATGTTCACTCCAATTTCAGGGTCGATGACTTCTTTCATCGCCTCTAAAACTTCGTCGTACTTCTTTGGGTCGAGTTCCACTGGTTAGGCTCTCACGTAGCGGTCGTAGCCTTCAGCTTCTAGACGTTCAGCCAACTCAGTGCCGCCCTCTTCGGCAATCTGACCGGCAACGAAAACGTGCACGAAATCAGGCTTGATGTACTTCAGGATGCGCGTGTAGTGAGTGATCAGCAGCACACCTAGCTTGTTCTCTTCTTTTGCTCGGTTAACGCCTTCAGACACAATCTTCAGCGCGTCAACGTCAAGACCAGAGTCGGTCTCATCGAGAACGGCGATCTTTGGCTTGAGAAGTTCGAGCTGAAGAATCTCGTGACGTTTTTTCTCTCCGCCTGAGAACCCTTCGTTCACATTGCGTTCGGTGAAGGCCGAGTCCATGCGCAGCTTGTCCATGCTTTCGCGCACTTCTTTGACCCAGGTGCGAATCGAAGGCGCCTCGCCTGCGATTGCGGTCTTGGCGGTGCGCAAGAAGTTGCTAACGCTGACTCCAGGAATCTCTACTGGGTACTGCATGGCCAAGAAAATTCCTGCGCGTGCGCGTTCGTCTACGCTCATGGCTAGAACATCTTCACCGTCCAGTAGCACTTCACCCTCGGTGATGGTGTACTTCGGGTGACCAGCAATTGAGTAGGCCAAAGTTGACTTGCCTGAACCGTTTGGCCCCATGATGGCGTGGGTCTCACCGCTGCGAATGGTTAGGTCAACTCCGCGAAGAATTTCTTTGGTGCCCTGCTCGGTTTCGACAGTGACGTGCAGGTTTTTGATTTGAAGAATGCTCATAATGTTTCCTTAGTTGGCTTCGTACTCGAGCCAAATCTTTCCGTCTTCGACAAAAGTTTCATAGACCGCTACTGGCTCATAGGCGGGAAGCGACAGAGGTGCTCCGGTTTCAAGTGAAAACTTGGCACCGTGAGCCCAGCATTCGATTGTTTCGTTATCGACAAAACCCTCACTAAGTGAGATTTCACCGTGTGAGCACTTGTCGTCAAGGGCGTGGATGTCACCGCTCTTGG
This sequence comes from uncultured Micrococcales bacterium, assembly GCA_963923635.1. Lineage (GTDB taxonomy): Bacteria > Actinomycetota > Actinomycetes > Actinomycetales > Microbacteriaceae > Rhodoluna. The sequence continues at coordinate 19,685 of CAWULM010000002.1, forward strand.
TCTTAGCAATTGCGATTGCGTGATCGCCAATCTTTACGCGAATGGCACGACCTGGTTTGATGTCGTCTACTGGGCAGATTTCGATAGCCATTAGTTCTTGCTCTTTTCTAGTTCTGCTTCAATCGCAGCAGAGATGCGGGTTTCAACCTCGTCAACGCCAATTTGTTGAATGACTTCGTTGAGGAATCCGTAGACAACTAGGCGTCGCGCTTGAAGCTCGTCGATTCCGCGAGCTTGTAGGTAGAAGAGCTGTTCGTCATCGAAACGGCCTGAAGCACTGGCGTGCCCAGCGCCTTCGATTTTGCCGGTTTCGATTTCAAGGTTCGGAACCGAATCGGCACGCGCGCCGTCGGTCAGCAGCAGGTTGCGATTTAGTTCGTAGGTGTCGGTACCTTCAGCGGCGGCGCGAATCAAAACGTCGCCAACCCAAACCGTGTGGGCCTTCTCGCCTTGAAGCGCACCCTTGTAGGTAACTCGCGAAACACAGTTTGGTTCGCTGTGATCGATGAATGGTCGGTGCTCGAGGTATTGCCCACCATCGGCGAAATACATTCCATAGAGGTGAGCCTCGCCGCCTGGGCCCGCATAACGCACAGAAGGTGTAATACGAACGGTCTTGCCACCAAGCGAAATAACGACATGTTTAACCGTTGCACCACGGCCAACGCTGATGAAGTGCGAGGAAATGTGCACGCTGTCATCGGCCCAGTCTTGAATGCTCACAACCGTCAACTTTGCTTCATCGCCCGCGATGATTTCAATGTTCTCGGCAAGTTGGGCCTTACCGCGGTGATCGATAACCACAGTGGCGTTCGCAAACTTCTCGGCTTCGACAATTACGTGAAGGGCGCTTGCTTCTTCATCGTGCGAGTCAATGGTGAGGTGAACTTGAGAATTCGAATCTGTCGCCTTGACCTTTAGGTAGTAGGCGGCATCAACAGCATTCCAAGCTTCTGCGCTAACGCGGTCTTCAGGCAGACCTACCAAGCCAAATGGTGCGGTGCCTTTCGGCAGCCACGAAGTGGTTACCTCGGTGCCAGCCTTCAAAGTGAGGTCACCGGTGAATTCGCTGTACTCCCCTGCTGCCAATGCCTTCAAGCGATCGGTTGCTAGGTAACGCCATTGTTCATCGCGTTGCGAGAGTGCTGGAAAATCTTCTACGCGATCGCTTCTGGTGCGGTCGCTGCGAATTTGAAGTGGAACACCAGCACCGTGGCTGTGGGCAGTGTTTCCGTGTTGAGCGGTCTCCACTAGCCGACTGCCCCTTCCATCTGCATCTCGATGAGTTTGTTGAGTTCCATCGCATATTCCATCGGAAGTTCTTTTGCGATTGGTTCGATAAAACCGCGCACAATCATCGCCATCGCTTCGTCTTCTGGCATGCCGCGCGACATTAGGTAGAACAACTGCTCTTCACTAACGCGCGAAACCGTTGCCTCGTGCCCCATCGATACGTCGTCTTCGCGAACGTCTACTGCTGGATAGGTGTCTGAGCGGGAAATTGTGTCGACCAGGAGCGCATCGCAACGAACTGTGTTAGCACTGTGGTGGGCACCAGGGTTCACGCGAATTTCGCCGCGGTAGCTGGTGCGCCCGCCGGCGCGCGCGATTGACTTCGAAACGATCGATGACGAAGTGTGTGGAGCTAGGTGAATCATCTTCGCGCCAGCATCTTGGTGTTGACCTTCACCGGCGAATGCAACCGAAAGCGTCTCGCCACGTGCGTGCTCACCTGCAAGGATGATTGCCGGGTACTTCATGGTGACCTTGCTGCCGATGTTGCCGTCGACCCATTCCATGGTTGCACCCTCATGTGCGATGGCGCGTTTCGTGACCAGGTTGTAGACGTTGGTCGACCAGTTCTGAATTGTGGTGTAGCGAACGCGAGCGTTCTTTTTCACAATGATCTCGACGACTGCTGAGTGCAGTGAGTCTGAGTTGTAGATCGGGGCCGTGCAGCCTTCGATGTAGTGCACGTAGCTACCCTCGTCAGCAATGATGAGCGTGCGCTCAAACTGACCCATGTTTTCGGTGTTGATTCGGAAGTAAGCCTGAAGTGGAATCTCTACGTGCACACCCTTTGGCACGTAGACAAATGAGCCACCCGACCATACCGATGTGTTAAGCGCAGCAAATTTGTTGTCACCTGCAGGAATGACTGTGCCGAAGTGCTCTTTGAAAATTTCTGGGTGCTCTTTTAGCGCGGTGTCGGTGTCTAGGAAGATTACTCCCTGCGCTTCGAGTTCTTCTTGAATCTGGTGGTAAACAACTTCAGATTCGTATTGAGCAGCTACACCGGCAACAAGTCGCGAACGTTCGGCCTCTGGAATGCCAAGTCGCTCATAGGTGTTCTTGATGTCTTCCGGCAGGTCTTCCCAGCTCGAAGCCTGACGCTCTGTTGAACGCACAAAGTACTTGATGTTGTCGAAGTCAATGCCAGAGAGATCTGCTCCCCAACTTGGCATTGGCTTCTTGGTGAAGTAGTCGTATCCCTTGAGGCGCATCTCAAGCATCCAGTCAGGTTCTTGCTTGCGGTTCGAGATGTCGCGAACTACGTCTTCATTAATGCCGCGTTTAGCGCTTGCACCAGCAGAATCTGGGTCGGCCCAGCCGAATTCGTAGACTCCGAGGCTATTGAGTTCTGGTCGATCGATGATGATGTCGTTCAACGACATGCCTCCTTCTTCTCAATCAGTAACCGCAAGGCTTGCAGAATTCTTCCCGCGAGGCGGAATCCTCGGCCCGTTTGGCGTGTAAAACTTGTATTGCCTAGGCATGGGTTTTCCAGGGCAAAGCTTCGTTGGATACCCCTAGTTTACCCGAGGTCTAAGTTTTTTAGATAGCCCGAATGAGAGGGAAACGCCCTTGATCCAGTCGCTGTTTAGCCCTAAGCGCATGCGGCTTTACGCTCTGCTGTCGCTGCTTTCACAGGTTCTGTTAGTTGTAACAGGTGGTTTCGTGCGTTTGACCGGCTCAGGTCTCGGTTGCCCAACTTGGCCGAACTGCACCGACGAGTCGTTAGTGACTGTGCCAGCCATGGGCATCCACGGAATTATTGAATTTACTAATCGAATGCTGACCTTCGCACTCCTCGTGATTGCGTTGCTCACCATCGTTGTAGCTTGGAAATTGCGAAAGAGCACTGGAGTTAAGGTATTCGGACTTTCTTTAGTACTCTTGGCGGGCATTCCGGCGCAAGCGGTGCTCGGCGGTTTCACGGTGCTGACCAAACTCGACCCCTGGTTTGTGGGAGCGCACTTTGTCTTGAGCGGAATACTGATCGCAGTGGCTTCGGTGCTCTACATTCGCACTTTGATTGGAGCCAGTACCCGACACTACACGTGGATCTCGCTGACCATACTTTTGGTCGGTTGGGTTGCCGTACTTGTTGGCATTGTTGTGACTGGTGCCGGCCCACACGCTGGAGATGCACATAGCCCGCGAAATGGTCTGAACCTCGACCTCTGGCAGCACATCCACTCTTGGCCTGCGTACCTAACCTTGGTTTTGGTGGTTTATCAAACCCTACGCTTGCGCTCGGCAGTAAAAACTGGAAGCCAGTTGCAGCTTAGAGTTTCTTACCTGCTGTTGGGTGCATTGGTGGTTCAGGCTGCGATTGGTGTGCTGCAGGCTCGTTTGGGTGTGCCAATTGGATTAGTGGCGATTCACATGTTGGGAGCATCCACCTTAATTTCGCTGCTTCAAATCAACTTCTCGCTTTCACGCCGATGACCGCTATTTTTTGGTTTCGACGAGACCTGCGACTGTCTGAACACCGGGCGTTGGTTGAGGCTGCCAAGCGAGGCGCGGTCGCGGCGCTGGTAAATCTTCAAGACTTACTCGATCTCGTAAAGCTCTCACCCACACGAGCCAATTCTCTTTATGCGTCCTGGGTTCGTTTCAACGACTCAATCGGCGGCAATCTCAATGTTGTTGCGAATGCAGTGGAGACCATCGCTTCGCTTGATTCAGGCTTGTTCCCATCAGTTCACGTCAGTGCCGCCTACGACCCTCAGAGCATTGCACAAATGAAGCCTGCGCGCGCGGCCATCGAAGCTTCTGGAAAACAGTTTGTGGTTGGCGACGGAAACTATTTGGTCAAACCTGGCACGGTGCGCAAACCCGACGGCAGCCCCTATCGGGTTTTCAGTCCGTTCTACAAGGGCTGGTTGACCAACCTTAATTTTGAAGCGACGGTAGTGCCTGAGGTGCGTTGGGAGAAACTTCCAGTAGACAATCTCGGTTTAAGGGTCGATGGTTGGCAAGCCCCTAAGCGACTGCCGGTTGCTGGTGAAGTGTATGCCTTGGAAACCCTCAAGCGTTTCATAGATAAAGGCGCTGCGGATCGCTATAAAGAGATTCGCGACCGTGCAGATTTATCTGGCACCAGCCACCTGAGTCATGCCTTGGCGCATGGTGAGATTCACCCCCGCACAATCGCAAATGCGGTGCAGGGGCACGCTAGCGCTGAAAGCTACATTCGCGAATTAGCTTGGCGAGAGTTTTATGCCGATGTCCTTTGGCACAACCCAAGTTCGCTCACCGAATACCTTGATCCAAAGTTTGCCAAGATGCGATACGACGATGGCACCGAAATCGGTGAGCAGCGATTTGAGGCTTGGTGCCAGGGCAAGACCGGCTATCCCATGGTTGATGCCGGTATGCGACAGTTGCTTCGCGACGGTTGGGTGCATAACCGTGTGCGCATGATTGTTGCTTCGTTTCTGGTCAAAGACCTGCACATCGAGTGGCAACGCGGTGCGGCTTGGTTTGAGAAGAACCTCACCGACTACGACCCTGCTTCAAATTCTCAAGGGTGGCAGTGGACAGCTGGTTGCGGAACCGATGCGGCGCCATACTTTCGCGTGTTCAATCCGGTTTTACAGGGCCTAAAGTTTGACCCGGATGGAGATTACGTTCGCAAGTATGTTCCTGAGCTGGCTCACATCGATGGCGCAGCCATCCACGA
>CAWULM010000003.1:0-20382 GCA_963923635.1 uncultured Micrococcales bacterium
CAACCGTTCTGAACCGTGAAGAAGTTCCGGCAGCAACCGTTGAGACCGAGCGTCGAATTGCAGAAGAGACTGCCCGCAATGAAGGCAAGCCAGAGGCTGCCCTGCCAAAGATCATCGAAGGTCGCGTAAACGGCTTCTTCAAAGAGAACGTTTTGCTTGAGCAAGACTTCGCGAAGGACAACAAGCAGACCGTTGGTAAGGTACTTGAGGCTGCGGGCGTGAAGGTTTCGGCTTTCGTTCGCTTCCGCGTAGGCGCCTAGTCGCAAAAATCTAGTAGAAGGGCTCGGTTTATGACCGAGCCTTTCTCTTTACCCCGTCTAGGATTAGTAGAGAATCACAAGAGAGGAAGCCATGCCACAGAAACGTCGAGTGCTACTAAAACTCTCCGGTGAGGCGTTTGGGGGCGGTTCGTTGGGTGTGAACCCGGCTACCGTGAGTGAAATTGCCCGCGAAATTGCTGAAGCCGCGAAGTCAACTGAAATCGCAATCGTGGTTGGCGGTGGCAACTTCTTTAGAGGTGCCGAGCTTTCGCAAAGCGGCATGGATCGAGCTCGAGCCGACTACATGGGTATGTTGGGCACCGTCATGAACGCCCTCGCTCTTCAAGACTTTCTAGAGCAGGCTGGCGCGAGTGTTCGCGTTCAGTCTGCCATCACAATGTCGCAAGTCACCGAGCCTTACATTCCGCTTCGCGCAATTCGCCACCTTGAAAAAGGTCGCATTGTGATTTTCGGTGCTGGTGCTGGTCTGCCTTACTTCTCAACCGATACGGTTGCTGCTCAGCGTGCGCTAGAAATTCACGCCGACGAAGTTTTGGTTGCAAAGAACGGTGTCGATGGCGTTTACTCGGCAGACCCTAAGAAAGACCCGAGCGCGAAGCGTCTTGAAACATTGACATACCAGGATGCGCTGGTTCGCGGACTAAAGGTTGTCGACGCAACTGCGTTCAGCCTTTGCATGGATAACAACATGCCAATGCGCGTTTTCGGAATGCAGGGCAAGGGAAACATCACCGATGCCATCAAGGGTAAGAAAATAGGCACTTTCGTTAGCGCCTAAGTTTTCAAAAGAGGAAAAGTAAATGATCGCAAATATTCTTAAAGACGCCGGCGAAAAAATGGAAAAGGCTGTTGAAGCCGCCAAAGATGACTTCGCGTCGATTCGCACCGGTCGCGCCAACCCAACCATCTTCCAAAAGATCATGGTCGACTACTACGGCACCGGAACTCCGCTAGGCAACCTTGCCAGCATCCAAGTGTTAGAGGCTCGCTCGCTGGCAATCACTCCTTACGACAAGAGCGCACTGCTCGCAATCGAGAAGGCAATCGCATCCGTTCCAAATCTAGGTGCTAGCCCAAACAACGACGGTAACGTCATTCGAGTAACGCTTCCTGACCTAACCGAAGAACGCCGCAAAGAATATGTGAAGCTTGCCCGCACCAAAGCCGAAGACCACCGCGTTGTTGTTCGCAACCTGCGCCGCAAAGGTAACGACGAGCTCGCAGTTCTTAAGAAAGACGGCCAAGCCGGCGAAGATGACATCGCACGTGCTGAAAAAGAACTAGACAACTTGACCAAGCAGCACGTTGACTCAATTGACAACGCTCTGAAGCACAAGGAAGCCGAGCTACTCGAGGTCTAATGTCTCAGGATAAGGCGGCATCGGGGGAGCGCAACTTTGCGAAGAGCGTTATCTACGGAATCATTTTTGGTGCCTCTTTTCTGCTGTCGATTCTGATTGTCAAAGAACTTTTTATCGTTCTCATCGCCACCGCTGCCGCTGCCGGAAGTTGGGAGCTTTCGTCGGCGCTTCGTCAAGCCGGCTGGTATGTGCCGAGATTGCCGGTGACGATTGGTTCGCTCGTAATCATGCCGATTACCTACATTTATGGCTCATACGGCCAATGGATCGTAACCGCATTCATCATCGTGGCCTTGACCATCTGGCGCGCAGTTCACCTGCTTTGGGAAAAGCGGGAGACGGTGTCTCAGTCATTCGCAAAGTCCGTGCGTGACTTTGCGGCTGCAGCCTTCGTGGTCATTTACATTCCACTGACAATCTCGTTTGCGGTGTTGCTACTGGCCAGACACACGGCTAGCATGCCGAATGAGGGTGCTTACTGGGTGATTGAGTTCGTCGTGCCGACCGCACTTATCGACACCTCCGGTTACCTGGTCGGCCGCAAACTTGGCCGCACCAAGATCGCACCAGGCATCAGCCCGAAGAAGTCTCTCGAGGGGTTGATCGCAAGCATTTTGGTTGGTGGCTCTGGTTCAGTTTTGATCATGGTCTTCTTGCTGCACAAAGACTGGTGGTGGGGTGTAATCGCCGCCGGGCTAACCATCGTCGCTGCCGTAGGCGGCGACCTGGCCGAGTCGCTAATCAAGCGTGACCTTGGCGTGAAGGACATGTCCTCGTGGTTGCCTGGTCACGGTGGAGTTATGGACCGCCTTGACTCAATGCTTCCAGCCGGCTTGAGCATCTACCTATTTGCGACCATCTTCTTCCCGATTGGCTAGTTTCTCAGCCTGGTTTGAGAGAATGTGTTTATGAGCTTTGATTTTCCGCACGCGAAACCGCGCAAGCTGGGTTACGACCCGGTGGCTGTGAACCAGTTCATTGAGCGAGCCAGAGCAGAATTCACCGCCGACCACAATGGCGACGTGCTGACCATTGCCGACCAAGAGTTTCCGCTGGTCAAGGGCGGCTATTCGGTTACCGCAGTTGATGTCGCTCTCGATCGCCTTGAAGACGCATTTGTCGCTCGCAAATATAAGCAACAGCTGGGCGATGCAGGTTCAGAAGCGTTGATGGCTCGCGCCAACGAGATCAAAGTGCTACTGATTGGTCGTTTAGAACGCCCGAGGCGCCAACGTTTCGACCACACTTCGTACATCTTGCGTGGCTACAGCCGAAAGCAAGTTGACAAGTTTCTAGATAATGTCGCTAGGCATATAGACACTAGAAGTGAACTGAAGGTCGACGAAGTTCGTCGCATTCTTTTCACACCGAAGCGGGGCGGTTATGCAGAGAATCAAGTTGACGCATTCATTGCGCGCGTTATCGAACTTCTTCAAATCGAAAAAGTTCTATAGCGCGATAGCGCTGGTCGCCGTTGTCTCACTAACCGGCGCACCAGTTAGCAGCATAGCTGCGACAAAAGTTACCGCTGCCTCTACGCTCTCAAAGCTCAAAGTTCACACCGAAGCATCGATGTCTGGCTATGCCCGCAAGTTGTTCAGTGACGGCTGGGGTTCGATTGGCAGTTGTGACACTAGAAACTACATTCTTCAACGCGACCTGAAGAACATCACCTGGAAATCGGGTGCTTCCTGCGAAGTTGCCACCGGGGTTCTGCACGATCCTTATACGGGTAAGGTCATCAACTTTGTTCGTGGAGTAGGAACCTCGATCAAGGTTCAGATTGATCACGTGGTTCCAATCGCAAACGCTTGGCGCATGGGGGCTCAGTCTTGGAATTCGTATAAGCGCTATAGCTTTTACAACGACCCGCTCAACCTGCTCGCGGTCGATGGCCCGACCAACGAGGCCAAGAGCGACTCAGATGCCTCGCAGTGGCTGCCGCCGCGTGTGAGTTACCGCTGCGCCTATGTGGCGCGACAGATCGCCGTGAAATACCGTTATGGGGTCTGGGTAACTCGCGCCGAAAAGAGCGCAATGGCCAGTGTTTTGCACGCCTGCCCGGGCTATCCACTGCCGAAGACCATCATTTACTAGGCAGAATCTGCCTTCGCGGGTAAAATTGAGGTTTTGGAGAGCTTCGACAAGGAGTTTGCGTGGGTAGACACGTTTTTGAGCGAGAAAGCACTCTCTCTCGAATTCGCTCGGCCATTAGCGGTACGCTTCTTGGCCCTACTCGGTTTATCTCGACCCAGTTCAAGCGTTTTACCCGACCAAGCTTGACCGCTGCCTGGGCTGTGGCAGCCTTCACCGCGGTCAGCATCGTCGACCCCTATTCGGGAAACCTAGCCAGCGCCGCCACATTTGAGGTCTATCAGCAAAGCGATGAAACCCCTTCTCAGCTTTACGGTTGGGGTGCCAGCCAAACCATTAGCTACTCGCGAGGCGGTTACAACATCGTCACCGGAAAAGATGCGGCCAAACTTTTCGTGGCTCAGGCCGAAATTCCAAGTTCGGGCACGGTCAAGGCAATCGCATACGGCATGATGAGCGATTACGGCTGGGGAATTGACCAGTACTCATGTCTAGTAAAGCTTTGGGATCGCGAATCTAACTGGCGAGTAAACGCCTACAACCGTGACTCGGGTGCCTATGGCATTCCGCAGGCTCTACCTGGCATCAAGATGGCCAGCGAAGGTGCTGACTGGCTAACTAACCCCGAGACTCAGATTCGCTGGGGAACGGGTTACATTCACTCTCGCTATGGCTCGCCTTGTGGTGCTCTGGCTCACTCGAATCACCTCGGCTGGTACTAGTGCCTCGCAGCAATCGTCCGCGCAACTCGCGTAAACGCGAAGAGCCAGATTCCGGTCCAACTCGCTCAGTGCTCTACGGAGTCAAGACTCGCGTGTCGAAACGCGGTGTGAACTATTTAGTTCAAACACACTCCGGTTCTGCCGACGATGAAAACAAATCTTGGATCTGCCCAGGTTGCCACTTGAACATCGGCAGGGGAGTCGGGCACATTGTCGCGTGGGATGAAGAACGCGGCAGTGACACTCGCCGACACTTCCACACAGTTTGTTGGCAGAAATGGCAAGGCACTCTGCTGTGACCGAAATCGAAGTTCGCTCTGGTGTTGAACTGCCAAGCACGCGCGAAGAATTTGAGCTGCACACTGCAGATGGTTTGACGCTGGTTGGTGAACTTGCACTTCCAGTAGATGGCAACCCTGATCTAACGCTCATCACATTGCACCCGCTGCCAACTCACGGCGGTTTTATGGATTCGCACATTCTGCGCAAAGCATCGAATCGTTTTCCTGCCATGGCGAACATCGCGGTGATGCGTTTCAACACTCGCGGAACCGAATCACCACGAGGTAAGAGTCAAGGTGAGTTTGGGCACGGTGTCACCGAGAGTGCAGATGTGGCGGCAGCTGTTGAGTGGGCTAAAAATCGCGGGCTAAAAAACTTGTGGCTGGTGGGCTGGTCATTCGGAACCGAGCTCGCACTGAAGTACGGGCACGACAAAGACATTCTCGGAGTAGTTCTGCTGTCACCTCCTTTGCATCGAACCAGTGTTGAAGAGTTGGAGCGTTGGAACGGTTCAACCAAACGCGTCGTGGCAATAGTTCCGGAGCACGACGACTACCTGCAGCCTGCCGCGGCTATCGAGCGATTCGCGCCACTGGGTCACGCTGAAATCGTGCCGGTTGCCGGCGCTAAGCATCTTTGGGTTGGAGAAGCCGCGACCAAGCGCGTTCTCGATGAAATCATCAAAGTGGTGAAGCCAGAGGCTTACCCGTTGCCAGAGACTTTTCGTCTATAGCTTTTCTTGACGAGGCACCCACACCTGTCGAATGATCAGAATGATCGAAGCAGCAACCGGAATGGCCACCAAAGCGCCAAGCACACCGAGCAGCGCGCCACCGGCAAGGGCTGCAACCATAATCACGGCGCTAGGCACTGCAACGGCCTTCGACATGATTCTCGGTGCCAAAACGTACGACTCGATCTGCATGTAAACCAGGTAATAGATTCCTGCTACCAGGGCTGCGGTTGGGCTTTCGGCGAGCGCAAACACAACTACGATGGCTGCGCCGCTGATCGAGCCGACAAGCGGTATTAGCGCCAGTCCAAAGGTGATGCAGGCCAGTACTAGCGAGAATGGAACCCCGACGATGCTCATCATGATGAAACCGCAGGTGGCGTTGATCAGCGCAATGGTGGTTTGGCCCATTACGTAACGGCCAATTGAGTTTGCAATCTGCTCGGCCAGCGATTGGAACGTCTTACGCTTCGAGGTTGGCACCAGCGAGTAGATGTAAGACATGAAGCGGTCCATTGAAGACATGAAGTACAACGTCAGAATGATGACAATGATCGCACCAAGGAATCCGCTGAATACGTTGAGGCCAACCTGAACAACTCCACCAAGCATGGTCGGCCAGTTTTTTGCATCGGCCAGAAACTGCGATGCCGAGTTGATTGCGTTGCTGATCGAACCGCCGAATTGGTTATCGAGACTGGTCACGATTCCCAGCTGCTTGATGGAGTCGATGGCTGTCGGTGCTTTTTGCACGAATGTAGAGGTTTGAGCAATGACGGTTGGAACCAGTTGCCAAAGCACAAAAGTAAGCACAGCAAGCAAGGCAACAAAAACGGTGGCGATTGCCATCCGGCGTTTTAGGCGCAGGCGCTTTTGAATCAGAACCACAATTGGGTCTAGGCCCAGCGCGATGAAAATGGCTAGGGCTACATAGGTGAATACCGTCGCTAGAGTCGAGAAGGCGGCGGCAAGACCAAGTGCGAGCACCGCGCCCAACCCGGCCAGCAATCCAAACTGAAAACCGTTGGTTAGTTTGATGTTGCGATTTTCCATGGGCACCTTCTAGTTGAGGTCTTTCTTCGCTACATCGACAACAGCCTGTAGGTTGTCGAGATAAATCGCAACTGCGGCCTTTTCGGTCTTGAGCTTGTCAATCTGTTCTTGCAGCAGGCGAGCTTCGGCAAGAGCTTTGGCTCTGGCTTCGGAGATGATGCTTCGGGCTTCGGTTTCGGCGGCAACCAGGATTGCTTCGGCTTTAGCTCTGGCTTCATCTTTAGTGCGCTTGTTGACCATCTTTGCTGCCGACTCGAGGGTTTCAGATTCGAGCAAGGCGGCATCTGCTCGCAAGCGTGCCTGTGAAAGCAGTGAAGTTGCTTCATCCAAGTATTTTTGTGTGGCAGCGACTGCCTCTTGGTGCTTGCGAAGATATTCGGACTCCGCTTCGGCGCGACGTGCGGTGAGCTCTAGATCAAGATCGATGCGGGCCTGCTCGCTGATAAGGGTCAGCGCTTGTTCGGCGTTGAAGTCGCCGGCAATGCTTCGCTGTGCAATCAGGCGACGTTCGGCCAGTTCACGCTCGAACTTGGTTTTGGCTGCTTCGATTTCACGCTTTGCTGTGGCTCGCATGCGGGCCACTTCGGTGGCGATTGCTCCGCGGGTTGCGCCAGCTTCGCGAATGGCCTCTTCAACCATGCGGGCTGACTCTCGGCGACCCTGATCGATAAGTTCTTGGTAATCGGCGGTTGCGCTTGCCATTAGGCGCTCTGCACGCCGGGTGGCTTCTTCTACCACGGACTCGTAGTAGGTTCTAGCTTCGTTGCGACGTTCGGCGGTTTCGCCCTCAAGTTCGCCCAAAATGCGTACGCGCTCGGCTTGGGCTTCGCTCACGATTTCAAGTGCCTGTTGCTCTGCGGTTGACAGAATGAGGGCCGCACGGGCTCCCACCGAGGCATAGCTTGGGGCGGCGGTCTCAGCCAGCTCTTTCTCTAGGCGGCTAGCTTTTTCGTTGGCCTCGCGCAATTCGGTCGCCAATTGGGCGTTTTGGGTAGACAAATTCAGGATTTGGCGGCGTAAATCGCGCAACACGCCGTCGATTGCCTCGCGGTCATAACCGCGCATGACAATCGGGAATTCGGCTTCAGTCATCGACAAGACGCTAGCTCCTGCACCTTAGGTAAACTTGTCTGGGTAGTGTGCCCAGCCTAAGTTTAGCCCGATTGGATACCCGTGAGACTCTTTGCAGCGATAGGACTATTCTTCCTATCGCTTGCTCTGCTCTTTGTGGGAGTGGCTCAGAGAACCATTTGGCACCCGCCGGCCTACCACGAGGTTGCACTTAAGTACGACTCGAATAACCCGTTGGCTGTGTTGCCAAACGCCACTCTCAGTGCCTTCCCGGGTAAGCCGGAGGTAACCGTCGCTGGCGATGCCAACACATTCTTGGCGGTCGGGTCGGAGTCGGACATCCGCGCTTGGATCGGAAGTACCTCACACACCGACCTTTCGGCAAAGGTTGTCAAAGAGAACCTGAAGCTAACCACCAACTCGGTGAGCGGTACCACAGATTACGCTTCGCCGGTCGGCAGCGACCTTTGGCGCCAAAGTGCTTCGGGGGCTTCCAAGACCACTCTGACGGTGGATAACAACGATGCCGCAGGCGTCATGATCGCCTCGGATGGCTTTGCAGCGGCACCTGGTTCAGTCACCATACGTTGGCCGATCGCCTACTCGCTGGCACCTTCGAACCTCTTCCTCACCGGTGGGGCAGTGGCGCTGCTGCTTAGCTTCGTGATGAATATTTTGGCGATTCGAGACCACCGCAAGAAGCGTGGCCCGAAGCGCAAGATTCCAAAGGCACCTCAGGGGCCAAGAACTCGCCGCCAGCGTTCTCAGATTGCGGCACCGGTTCGCGGTCGCCGCGCTGCGCGTAAGGTCATGGCTGTTGTCACTGGCCTTACCGTGGTTTCGATGCTCAGCGGGTGCAGCACGGTGAGCATGAAACCTAACGTGTCGGCAAGCCCAAGCCCAACCAATGCCGCGGCTGTTGTGCCACCGGCGTTGCTTGAAGGTCAAATCAATCGCATCGTGCAGAGCGTAAGCTCAACGGTTAGCACTGCAGATCGTCTGAAAAACAAAGTTATTCTCTCGGCGCGATTCAGTGGCCCAGCGCTAGAAATGCGCAGCACCGAATACTTCTTGCAAAAGAAATCTAGCAAGGTGGCCTCGCTTCCAGAAATCGCTGCCAGGCCAATCAAGTTCTCGCTACCCGCCGCCACCAACCAATGGCCTCGCGTGCTGATGGTGACCACCGAAACACCTGGTAGCAAGCTTCCGCAGATGTTGGTCATGCAGCAGGACACTCCACGCGCCGCTTATCACGTCAACTATGTGATTGCCCTGATGTCTGGTGCGACTATTCCGAGCGTTCCGATTTCATCTGTTGGTGCGATTCCAGCCTCTATCGATTCGGTGTATCTAGAAGTTCCACCGGTTCAGATTCCCGCAACTTACGGCGATGTAATCGACAATGGCTCGGCTAGTTTGTCTGCAGGTCTCTATGACGTAACTCATGATCAGTTTTACTTGGCGATGTCGGCAAACCAACGCCAACAAATTCAGAAGTTGACTAAAGGCAAGATTCGTTTCCGTCACACGCTGGGCAGCCCTACGGTTCTAGCTCTTTCAACCAGTGATGGCGGTGCTTTGGTTGCTCTTTATATGAAAGACAGTTACATCATCAAGCCGACCAAGGCCGGTTCGGCGGTGTCGGTTTCTGGTAACGAGAAGCTGATGCTCGGCGCGGTGGGTTCTACCACCGGTATTCACTCGGTTTACGGAAACATGATGCTGTTCTATGTGCCACCGCTGGCAACGAACAAGCGTGTCAAACTTCTAGGTGTTACCCAAGGCCTACTGCAGGTGCTCGCACTATAATGACTAATTTTTCTGGGGCTTACGACCTTTCCAAACTAGGCGCGCCAGCATCCACGGCAAGCTCGAACGCAAACCAGGTGCGCGTGGCTTCGCTCGTGGTTGCCTGCGATGAACAAAACATTCGTGATGTCCTAGAGCTAAGTGCAAAACTTCCGGTTCTTGTCGAGTTTCACGTTGACTCAATCAAGCCGATTGACTTCTCGGCGATGCTCGCGCGCCTTGTTCAATCGCGCGGTGGCAAAGTCCTGCTTGCCAGGGTTGACGCACAGCTCCAACAGCGTGTCGCAGGGGCGTTCGGTGTTCAAGGCGCACCAACCTTAATCGCACTCATCGGTGGACAACCAGTTCCGCTCTTTGAAGGTGAGCAAGACGAGGCCACCGTGGTTTCGGTGCTGGATCAAATTGAAAAGGTTGCAGCTTCACAAGGGCTGACTGCGGTCGCTGTGGTTGCTGATTCCAACGAACCCAAGGTCGAAGATTTGCCTCCACTGCACCAGACCGCATTCGAAGCCATTTCGCGCGGAGACTATGATGCTGCGATAGCTGCTTACGAACGTGCGCTAGTTGAAAACCCGCGTGATGATTTAGCCGTGGCTGGCTTGGCGCAAGTGAAACTCTTGAAGCGCACAGAATCGATCGATGAGGCTACGCTGAACTCTGCTCCGCCAGCAGACATTGCAGAACTTCTAACCTGGGCAGATGCACAATTCACTGCAGGAAACTACGAAAGCGCGTTCGACGCCTTGCTAGATGCATTCGAAACTCACGTCGACGAACGTGAGCGACTGAAGACAAGGTTGCTCGAACTATTTGCAACCGTAGAATCGGGCAACGAGTCAGTAGCCAAGGCGAGACGACGCCTGGCTAACCTGCTCTACTAGCTACTTGCCAGATTTCTTGTGAAACCAAACCGCACCAAGCGGTGGAACTGAAATATCAGCCGAGAATGGTTGACCGAATGCACCTTCGGAGGTTGCCGTAATCTTGCCGAAGTTTCCAACTCCAGAGCCCGAGTAATCGGTTGCATCCGAGTTGAATACTTCTTCCCAGTCACCACCGATTGGTAGACCGATCTTGAAGTTGTGGTGCGGGTTACCACTGAAGTTGATGATGACAGCTACAGCGTCACCCTTCGAATCAAAGCGCAAGAACGACAGGGTGTTGGCGTCGCCGTTACCGCCATCGATCCAGACGAATCCGCGATGATCGTGATCTAGTTCCCACATTGCCGGGAACTTTAGGTACAGCTTGTTGAGGTCGCTGAGCATTTTGGTAATTCCCTGGTGAGCTGGCTGCTCGAGAATCCACCAGTCGAGGCCATGTTCAAGGTTCCACTCGGAAGGCTGCGCAAATTCGCTTCCCATGAAAAGCAGTTTCTTACCAGGGTGCGACCACATGTAAGTCAGGTACGCGCGCACGTTAGCCAACTGCTGCCAACGGTCGCCCGGCATTTTGGCTAGTAGTGAACCTTTGCCGTGCACAACTTCATCATGGCTAATCGGCAGCACGAATTTCTCGTCATATGCGTAGAGCATTGAGAAGGTCAGTTCACCGTGGTGAAACTTGCGGTACATCGGGTCTTTCTCGATGTAACGAAGAGTGTCGTTCATCCAGCCCATGTTCCACTTGAAACCAAAACCGAGACCTCCGCCGTCGGT
Organism: uncultured Micrococcales bacterium; assembly: GCA_963923635.1. Classification (GTDB taxonomy): domain Bacteria; phylum Actinomycetota; class Actinomycetes; order Actinomycetales; family Microbacteriaceae; genus Rhodoluna. Next base: position 11,065 of record CAWULM010000003.1, read on the forward strand.
TGGTGCAGAGACTCCGCCCCAAGAGGTTGACTCTTCGGCAATCATCATGATGCCTGGGTGGCGACGGTATGCAGTCGCGTTTGTTTCTTGCATAAATGCGATGGCGTCAAGATTTTCACGGCCACCGTGCACGTTTGGTAACCACTCGCCAGCCTCACGCGAGTAGTCGAGGTACAACATCGATGCAACCGCATCGACGCGAAGACCGTCGAAGTGAAACTCTTCAAGCCAGTAAAGCGCGTTGGCCACCAAGAAGTTTTTTACCTCATTGCGACCGAAGTCGAAGATGTAAGTTCCCCAGTCGGGGTGTTCACCGCGACGTGGGTCGGCGTGCTCGTACAGTGGCTCCCCATCGAAACGTGCCAATGCCCAGTCGTCCTTAGGGAAGTGAGCCGGCACCCAGTCCATGATTACGCCGATGCCGGCCTGGTGCAGACGATCGATCAGGTATCGAAGGTCATCCGGGGTTCCAAAACGGGAAGTTGGTGCGAAGTAGCCGGTGACCTGGTAACCCCAACTAGGTGCATATGGGTGTTCAGCAATTGGCATGAATTCCACGTGCGTGAACCCAAGCTCCTGTACATACGGAATGAGCTCATCGGCAAGGGTGCGGTAGTTCAAACCGTGGCGCCATGAACCAGCGTGCAATTCGTAAATCGACATCGGTGACTTCAAGGCATCGCGCTTCTCGCGGGCTTTCAGCCATTTGGCGTCGTTCCACTTGTGACTCGATTCGGTAATCACCGATGCAGTTTCAGGTGGAACCTGCGTCCACTGCGCCAACGGGTCTATCTTTTTAACCCAAGCACCCGATTTGGTGAGAATCTCGTACTTATAAGAAGTGTTAGTGCCGACTCCGGGAATAAACAATTCCCAAACGCCGCTACTTCCCATGACTCGCATTGCGTGCGCGATGCCATTCCAAGCATTGAAATCACCAGCAACCCGAACCGCTTGCGCGTTCGGTGCCCAAACGGCGAATGAGGTGCCCGAGACTTCGCCCATGGCACTCTTGATTTTTTTCGGGTGTGCACCGAGCACTTTCCAAAGTTGTTCGTGTCGACCTTCTCGAATGAGGTGCAGGTCCAGCTCGCCGACCATTGGTGGGTAATGATAAGGGTCATCTGCCAACCACGTTGAGGTTTCGCCATCGTTCAGGTACGTAGCCTCAATGCGATAGTCGGGCAGCTTCTTGGCGGCTGCGAAGCCATCCCAGATGCCATTCCAGACATGGTTCAACTCAACGGTCTCGCCATTTTCAAGTTTGGCAACCACGCTCTGCGCGAAAGGACGCAAGGTGCGAATAACCCAACCACCATCAACAGGGTGAATTCCCAAGGTCGCGTGTGGGTCGTGGTGTGAGCCGTTTGAAACCCGGTCGCGCTCGTACTCACCGATAGCTGGCAGCAGGGGAGTCTCGGGTTTCTTTTTGGCCATCTTATTTCTTTCGAATCACTCGCAGTATGTGCGCTGGTTGCGTGTGGGAATCTAGTCGCACGTAGTTGTTTTGTGCCCAATCAAATTTGTTTCCGGTCAATAGGTCTTCAACTTCAAAGACAGCAGAAGAATCAAGGTGAAGCTTCGTCATGTCTAGACGCACGGTGGTTTCTCTAATGGCGTGTGGGTCGGTGTTCACAACTACGATGATCGTGTTCGACTTTCCTGTTTCTGAATGCTCGGCATCTAGGTGCTTTGAAAAGACCAGAAAGGCCTGATCGTCCGAACCGTGAAACTCAATGTTGCGTAGTTGGCGAAGCGCAGGTTGCTCTCTGCGAATCTGGTTCAGTTTGGTAATGAACGGTGCAATCGATTTTCCAGACTTTTCGGCCGCTGCCCAGTCGCGTTGCTTGTACTCATACTTTTCAGAGTCGATGTGCTCCTCAGCGCCAGGGCGGGCTACCGATTCGATCAGTTCGTAACCGGCATACATTCCCCACGATGCAGTCAAAGTCGATGCCAGCACGGCGCGAATCATGTGCCCTGCGCGACCTCCGTATTGCAAGTACTGCGTCAGAATGTCCGGAGTGCTAACCCAGAAGTTTGGTCTGAAGTAATCTGCGGTGAAGTAGGCAAGCTCAGAAACGTACTCGCGTAGTTCGTGAGGAGTGTTTCTCCAGGTGAAGTAGGTGTACGACTGCTGAAAACCAACACGACCCAAGGTCTGCATCATCGCTGGGCGGGTGAATGCTTCTGCCAAGAAGATGACGTCAGGAAATTCAGCGTTCACTTCGCCGATTAGCCATTCCCAGAAGTTCACAGGCTTGGTGTGAGGGTTGTCGACGCGGAAGATTCGAACACCGCAACCAATCCAGTGCTTCACAACTCGAAGCACTTCTAGGTAAATGCCGTCGCGATCGTTATCGAAGTTGATCGGGTAGATGTCTTGATATTTCTTCGGAGGGTTTTCGGCGTATGCGATTGTGCCATCGGCGCGAGTGGTAAACCACTCCGGGTTAGTTTTTACCCAGGGGTGGTCGGGGCTTGCTTGCAGAGCTAAGTCCATCGCGATCTCGAGACCAAGATCGTTTGCCGCCTTCACAAAGTTGCGGAAATCTTTTTCAGTGCCAAGGTCAGGGTGAATAGCATCATGACCACCTGCGCTTGAGCCAATTGCCCAAGGAGAACCAGGGTCTTGCTCTTTCGCGTCGAGAGTGTTGTTAGGGCCTTTACGAAATGCCACACCGATTGGGTGGATTGGTGGCATGTACAGAATGTCAAAACCCATCGCAGCAACGGCTGGTAAACGCTTGGTGGCGGTTTTGAATGTTCCCGATTTCCAAGTCTTGGTCTTTGGGTCAAACTTTGCGCCTTCGCTGCGAGGGAAGAACTCGTACCACGCTGCTGCGCCTGCAAAGGTGCGTTCGCAGTTGATTCGGTAACTTTCACTCAAAGTGACTTGGCTTCGAATCGGAGCCGATTCGATTGCCTTAGTTAATCCAGAGGCGTTTACGGCGGCAAATCGTTCACTCGGCGACTTTGATTGGTCGGCCAGAGTTTCTGCAGCTTCGACCAAAATCTTGGCATTAGCCTTCGAGCGACCGCTCTCACTAGCAGCTTCGGTGAAGAGTCGAATGCCTTCGAGCATCATCAGGTCGGCATCAACGCCAGCGGCGAGTTTCACTTCGGTGTTGTGGTGCCAGGTTTCGAAATCGTCGGCAAAGGCGCGAATTTGAAAAGTCCAGAAGCCCTGTTCGTCGAGCACATGCTCCTGGTGCCAACGGTCACTGCCGGCAGCTCCGGCTCGCATGCGCTTGACAGTGAGGTTTCCGCTAGGCGAAGTCAGCAACAGTTCGACGCCGAGAGCATCGTGCCCTTCTCGAAAGACCACTGCGCTGAAAGGAATCAACTCTGAGACGAAAGCCTTTGCCGGCCAGCGGCCAGCATCGACGGCTGGCTTGACTTCGATAATCGGAAAACGCCCGACTGGGGCATCGTGCCGGTACGCGATTTCGTTGGTCATAAACCAAACTTAGCGATATTGGCGGGCCAGCGAGAGGCTTTGACCTATTCCGTAGCGCGGAATAACAAAATCGAAGCGTTGGTCACGGTGATTTGTTCGCCTGGCTGGTGCGATGTAACTTCCGCTGGCGGGGTTTCCAGGTTGCTGTCCCATAGCAGCTCCCAGTTGCAGTTCCAGTCGGGAAGCGTGATCACGATTGGCGCTTCAGAGCCGTGCACCACGGTAAGAGTGGTGTTCGAGGTGCCTGACTTCTTGCGAATGTGCTCAGCCAAGCGCATCAAGGTGCGCTGTCCGGGGTCATTCCACTGACCTTCGGTGAGAATCTGCCCGTGTTGGTCAAACCACTTGATCATGTCGTTGCCGAGCACAGCCTTGTCGAAGTTGCCAAAGTTTGACTGGCGAAGTGAGCCGTTTTCGCGACGAATCTGCAGCAGGTAGGCCACGGTGTCTTCGAGGTCACGTTGGTGCTGGTTCAATGTCCAGTTCACCCAAGACACTGTGCTGTCCTGACAGTAGGCGTTGTTGTTTCCGAGTTGAGTCTTGCCGCGTTCATCGCCAGCATTGATCATCGGAATTCCCGCCGAAAGCAAGAGCGTGGCTAGAAGGTTTCGCTGTGCTCGACGTCTGAACTCATTGATCTCTGCATCTTGGACTTCACCCTCGGCCCCGAAGTTGAAAGAGTAGTTACCATTGCTTCCGTCGCGGTTGCCTTCACCATTCATCTGGTTGTGTTTGACGTTATAGGTAACCAAGTCGTGCAGACAGAATCCGTCGTGAGCAGTAATGAAGTTGACCGTGCCAAGTGGACCGGACGGCCCATCGACGATGTCTCGCGACCCTGCCAGGCGGGTGGCTAGGTCGGCCACTGAAGCGTTGTAGTGCCCAGCGTTGCGGGCGTCTGCCGTGTCGGTCAGCCAGAAGCGACGAATCGAGTCGCGGTAGCGATCGTTCCACTCGCTGAAGCGGTCAGGGAAGCCACCAGTTTGCCACCCGCCGAGCCCGACATCCCATGGCTCAACAATCAACTTTGCGTCGGCAAGCACCGGGTCGTTGACCATTGCCACCAGCAGCGGGTGGTTCGGGTCAAACTCGTTGTGTTCGTTGCGAGCCAGAGTAGTTGCTAGGTCAAAACGGTAACCGTCAACCTGCATTTCTTCGGTCCAGTAGCGCAGTGAGTCGAGAACCAACTCAACAACGCGAGGGTTCGAGAAATCGAGAGAGTTTCCGCAGCCAGTGGTGTCGTGATAGTTGCCGAGATCGTCTTGTCGGTAATACGAAGAGTTGTCGAGGCCACGGAAAGAGTAGGTGAGTCCTCTTGAACCACCTTCGGCGGTGTGGTTGTAAACCACATCGAGAATCACTTCGATGCCTGCGCGGTGAAGTTCGCGCACCATCGTCTTGAATTCTCGAACGATAGCCTCTGGCCCCGCTTCAATTGCAGTGGTTGAAGCGTAACGGTGGTGCGGCGTGAAGAAGTTTATGGTGTTGTAACCCCAGTAGTTGATCAAACCCATGTTGATCAGGCGAGGCTCCGAAATGAACATCTGCACCGGCAACAGCTCAATCGAAGTGATTCCGATTCGCTTCAGGTGGTTGATAGTGCTCGGGTGTGCGAGGGCAGCGTAGGTGCCTCGAATGTCATCTGGGAGTTCTAGGTTGCCGCGAGTCAAGCCTCGAGCGTGCGCTTCATAGATGACGGTGTCTTCGAGTGCATACTTCGGCTTCTCGACACCTTCCCAGTCGAAGCTGCGGTCAATCACGACATTGTGAAATTCGCGTGCCGATTCACGCTTAACGCCAGTTGCATAAGGGTCGATAAGGTTCAGAGTCTCGTTGAAACCGTGGCGAGGGCCGTCTGGGCCATCGGCACGCAGGGCATAGTGCACGCCGAGCTTGATGGCGGGGGAGGTGGCGCTCCAGACATCCCCGTCGCGACGCAAGGTGATGCGCTGCTGCACCTCTGACGAGTCTTCTGGGTTCAGAACTAAGAACTCAACACTGGTGGCATTGGCTGAATACACCCGAATAGTGCCTTTACCGTCCGGCTCGAAGGTCACACCAAAGGTCGGCGCGACATAGTCGGGTGAGGTCATTAGGTCCTTGGGTGTTCAAAAGGCAATGCCAAAATCTTACCCACCAGCACGGTGCTAGCCCGCCGATAGACACGGGTAGGCTGGTTTTTATGGCCGTTTACCTCGACTACGCAGCGACCGCCCCAATGCGCGCGGAGGCTCTGGAGACTCTGGTGCAGTACCTTGGGCACCTGGGCAACCCGTCGAGCGTTCATGGGCCCGGTCAGGTTGCTCGCAAGGCACTGGAAGAGGCCAGAGAGCAGCTGGCTCGTGCCATTGGCGCCAACCGCAATGAGATCATCTTCACCTCTGGTGGCACCGAGAGTGACAATCTGGCAATCAAAGGGCTCTACTGGGAGCGCAACAAGAGCGCCAAGCGGCCGGTGATTTTGTCAGCCATGACCGAGCACCACGCCGTGATCGACACCATCGAGTGGCTCGAAAAGGCTCAGGGTGCCGTATTCGCAGTTATTCCCGTGGATGACCGCGGGGTCGTCGATTTGCACTGGTTCAAAGAATATCTAAGTGTGCACGCAAGCGAAGTCGCGCTGATTACGCTGATGTGGGCCAACAACGAAACCGGAGTAGTGACCCCAATTGAAGAGGTAACGGCGCTCGCCGCAGCCTACGAGATTCCGGTTCACTCCGATGCCGTAGCCACCTTGGGACACATGCCAATTAACTTCTCCTCGAGCGGTTTGACTGCGATGTCGATTGCTGCCCACAAGATTGGTGGGCCTATTGGAGTTGGTGCATTAGTGGTGGCCAGATCAGCAAAACTCACGTCGCTGGTTCACGGCGGTGGGCAAGAGCGAGCCATGCGTTCTGGAACCATGAACTTTGCGGGCGCGAAGGCCTTTGCGAAAGCTGCCGAACTTGCTGTTTCAGAGCTCGACGAATTCACTAGTCACACCTCGCGTTTGACTGCTCGAGTTCGTGACGAAGTGTGCGCTGCAATCCCTACTGCTCGATTCAGTCGAGGCGATGCCCCTGCGCTGCCGCAGACCGCTCACTTCACATTTCCTGGCTGTTCTGGCGATTCCCTACTGTTTCTGCTTGACCGCGCCGGTGTGGCCGTTTCAAACGGTTCCGCCTGTCAGGCAGGAGTCACCGCCGCATCACACGTCTTGCTTGCCATGGGTCGCGATGAATCTGAGGCGGCAGGCTGCCTACGCGTTTCGATCGGGTTAGAAACCACCGACGCCGACATCGATGCGCTGCTTGCCGCCCTACCCGAAGCTCACGCGGCTGCAGCACGCGCGGGCCTTACATTTTAGAATTACCTCGTGAAAGTCTTAGCGGCAATGTCAGGTGGCGTCGATAGCGCTGTCGCTGCCGCACGTGCTGTTGAAGCCGGACACGAGGTCGTTGGCGTTCACTTAGCACTCTCACGCATGCCTGGCACTTTGCGCACCGGCTCACGAGGATGCTGCACCATCGAAGACAGTATGGATGCGCAGCGCGCGGCGAACATCCTAGGGATTCCGTTTTATGTTTGGGATTTCTCTGAGCGATTCAAAGTAGATGTGGTTGACGATTTCATCGCAGAGTATCAGGCTGGTCGTACTCCCAACCCATGCATGCGCTGCAACGAGCGCATCAAATTTGCGGCACTTCTTGAAAAGGCGCTTGCCTTGGGTTTCGACGCCGTTTGCACAGGGCACTACGCATCGATTCTCACGGGTGAAGACGGCTCGCTAGAACTTCACCGCAGTAACGCGATGGCCAAAGATCAGTCATACGTTTTAGGCGTGCTCACCGCTGAGCAATTGCAGCATTCGATGTTTCCACTTGGTCACGTTGCATCGAAGGCAGAGATTCGCGCAGAAGCCGAACGTCGCAATCTTGCAGTAGCTCAAAAACCTGACAGCTACGACATCTGTTTCATTCCAGATGGAGACACGCAAGCTTGGCTGGCTGACAAGGTAGGCGTTGCACCGGGCAAGATTCTCGACCACGAAGGAAACGTAGTTGGCAAGCACCAAGGTGCATTCGGTTATACCGTCGGTCAGCGCAAGGGGTTGAATCTTGGTCGACCTGCCGCCGATGGAAAGCCACGCTATGTGCTTTCGATCAGCCCAAAAACAAACACAGTTGTCGTCGGACCTCAAGACGCCTTGGCAGTTGCAGAATTGGCTGGGTCAAAGTTCACCTGGTGCGGAGCCGCACCGAGCGACCCGAGCCAGTGGTTCGATGTTGCCGTGCAGGTTCGTGCCCATGCCGACGCAGTGGTTGCTGAGGCGGCAGTCATCGACGGTGAATTGGTTATGAAGCTAAAGCAGCCGCTTGTTGGTGTTGCGCCAGGTCAAACCGCCGTGCTCTATGTCGGCACAAGAGTACTTGGGCAAACCACTATCGACCGAACGGTTAGCGTCGACGGTTTAGACCCGGTTGCCATGGCGGCCAGTGTCATCGGCGAGGCATAGGCTTACTCGATGAGTGAACTCAGCAGAGATCAGGCAAAAGCTCGCATCGAGCAGCTGGTCGATTTAATTAACGGTCACCGCCGCGCCTATTACGAGGGCAACACAGTGCTCGTTAGCGACGCTGAGTACGACGCACTCATGCACGAACTAGAACTGCTCGAATCGAAGCACCCAGATCTGATTACGGGAGATAGCCCAACGCAAACCGTTGGAGGTCAGGCGAACCAAGCGTTTGCTCCGGTAACCCACCTCGAACGCATGATGAGCCTCGACAATGTTTTTTCTGCAGAAGAATTCGCGGCCTGGGCAGCGAGAACTAACTCGAATCGATTCTTGTGCGAACTAAAGATCGACGGACTCGCAATCAACCTTCGCTACGAAAACGGAACGTTGGTTTCCGCTGCAACACGCGGTGATGGGGTAGTGGGTGAAGATGTCACGCAGAACGTCAAAACCATCAAGTCGATTCCACAAATGCTCAACGGCAAGAACCTGCCGGCCGTGGTCGAAATTCGCGGCGAGATTTTCTTCGGCATTGAAGATTTTGCAAAGCTCAACGAATCGCTAGTTGCGCAGGGCAAACCGCCATTCGCAAACCCTCGCAACTCGGCGTCTGGTTCGCTGCGCCAAAAAGATGCCTCGGTGACCGCAAGTCGCCCACTGCGCATGTTGGTGCACGGCGTAGGTGCTTGGCCTGATGCACCGGTCAAGTTTCAAAGTGAACTTTACGAACTTCTTGAATCATGGGGTTTGCCAACCAGCAAACGCTTCAAGGTTGTCTCGTCGGTTGAAGAAGCCCAGAAATACATCGCTGAATTTGCAGTGCATCGCCACGACCTAGAGCACGAAATCGACGGTGTGGTTATCAAGGTAGATGAATTCGCCTCTCAGCAAGAACTTGGTTTCACTAGCCGCGCACCACGTTGGGCGATTGCTTATAAATATCCACCGGAACAGGTCAACACGAAACTGATCGACATACGTGTTGGTGTTGGTAGAACCGGCCGTGCCACACCTTTCGCTGTGCTTGAACCAATCAAGGTCGCAGGCAGCGTAGTTGAGTTTGCGACCCTGCACAATCAAGATGTCGTCAAAGCCAAAGGTGTGCTTCTCGGTGACACAGTTGTGCTTAGAAAAGCCGGTGACGTCATTCCCGAAATTCTCGGCCCGGTGGTCGAACTTCGCGACGGCAGCCAGACCGAATGGAAGATGCCGGTCAACTGCCCTGAGTGTGGCTCAGAGTTGGCACCAGCAAGCGAGGGTGATGTAGATCTTCGTTGTCCAAATGCCAAAAACTGCCCCGCTCAAATTCGTGAGCGCCTTGCATATATCGGTTCTCGTGGAGTGCTCGATATTGAGG
>CAWULM010000004.1:0-20357 GCA_963923635.1 uncultured Micrococcales bacterium
GAGTTGCCTCACCGGTACCGATACCTACTGGACCAGCTACTGGAAGAACAATGTCAGCACCCTGTGCGAAGAACTGCTCGGTTAGAGTCTTACCCTTCGACTGGTCGCTGAAGTCTCCAGTGGCAGCCCACTTAGAGGTGTCGGTGCCTTCTGCACCAAGAACAACAACACTGGTGCCGTTCTGCTGGTTGTAGTAGTCAACACCCTGCTTTAGGCCATCCATGAAGATGGTCACAGAAGGAAGCAACATACCACCGTAGGTAGCGACCTTGCCGGTCTTAGTCTCGGCAGCAGCTAGGTAACCAGCTAGGAACGCAGCCTGTGCAGTGTCGTACTGAATTGGCTTTACGTTGTCTAGGCTCAGTGGCGACCAGTCGTCGTTCGAAAGAGCTGAGTCAATCAGAGCGAAGTTGATCTTTGGATTTGCCTGAGCAGCGTCGCGAATTGCGGTTGCTAGGTTGAATCCAACACCAATGATTAGGTCACACTTTGCGTCGACCATTGACTGAACACCAGTGACGTAGTCGGTCTGGGTTGCGGTCTCAGGTGACTGAACCTTGGCAACCTTTACGCCGTAGTCTTTCTGGGCATTCATTAGACCGTTGTAGGCCTCTTCGTTAAACGAAGCGTCCTTGAAACCACCCGCGTCAGACACCATACATGCCTTGTAGTTCGCGCCGGCCTTTTGAGCTGCACAACCAGTTAGTGACATAGCAACAACAGCAACAACTGCCGCCGACTTGAAAACTAACCCCTTTGTTTGCTTCATGAGTCTCCTCTATTTCTGCGACAGCGTACCTCGATGTCGCTCGCTTTCATCCTACGCTCGTCAAAGCGCCAGTATTGAGGCGAGTCGCAGAATCATTTGTAACGAAACGCCTCAACCTTCAAGTTGAGGTTGATTCACTAAGTAAACAGTGTCTAATTTGGCTTGATATGGAGCGAGCGGAAGTAGTCCAAGTAGCGTATTTGTTGGCCCTCGGCACCTGAGGTGGTCGCCCATTCAATCTGGGGCTCGCCCTCGATCTGCCAATCGGCACACCGCGACAAGAAGACCTCCAAGAAACTGGCCGCCTCATGCTCAGTAATGTTCATCCCCATGCAGGAGTGACGGCCAAACCCAAAAGCAAGGTGAGGTTTGCGCTCACGGTGAATGTCAATGAGGTCTGGGTTTTCCCAGGCTGAACTGTCGTGATTCGCCGAGACAAAACTGAGTAGCACGTATTCTTCCGGATTGCGCGCAGAGTCAGGTTTTTCCTTTTGACCCGCTAGCGCCCGCTCCATCTTAGGGAGTGGACTCAAGAAACGCACCATTTCAGCAACGGTTCGATTGAACCAAGATTGGTTGTCTCGCAGAAACTCGAAGTCATTCTTGTTGCCCAACAAATGCCAAACCATAGCCGTAATTAGCTTGATTACCGTGTCCCGCCCACCAGCCAGCAGAACGTTGGCAATGCCCTGCATCTCATCCCGAGTAAGTGGCGCATCATCGATCTTCAAATGCACCAGATTGTCCCAAACATCTTCGATGGCTCCACCGCGATCGCGCTTCGCCTCGGCAGCATCGAACACCCGGTCTAGATAACCCTGCAAAACCGCACCATCTCGACGGTGTTCAACCGGCTCGCCTGGATTCGAAAGCGACTTCATGTTGCTCTCGGCGGTCCAGACGTCGCTTCCCCAGCTTGTCCACTCGTCAAGGTCCCCCGGTCGGTTATAAATGATGGTCAGACAGCCGATCACATAACGCAAGGCCAGCTCTGTCGTAACCTCGCCGCTACCCTTTACTTCTATCTCGTCAAGCAAGCGATTTGCCAGCGCCTTGAACTGCTCGCGCTTGGGCTCAATCGCGGCAGATAAGAAGAGAGGTTGCACCGCCTCGCGAAACTTAGTGTGACGTGGCGGATCAGCCTCAAGAGGCAACTGTCGATAACTGCGCACATCGCGGTCGCCCAGCAAATCACTCGAATAGGTCTCAAAGTCTTTGGCCGCCTCTTTAACCGCAAGATAGCCGACGATTTCCTTGCGCACGATTCACCCACATTTCAACTGTTTTCGCTATTCTGACAGACAATGTCAAATAAAGTGCCGACCCATCTCCTAGATGTAACCAAACGTTTATCTGGGCCGTTGAAGCGCTACCAGCCCTTCATCGAGCATGCTCTTGATGGCCTCTTCAATCGAGCCGCGACTTTCAATTCCGATGGCAGTGTTTACATTTCTACTGGCGACATTTCAGCGATGTGGCTGCGCGACTCAAGTTTCCAAATAAAGCCTCTGCTTCGTTTTAGCAAAGACGCCCAGGTTTACGCCTTCTGCGTTGGTGTGATTAAGCAGCAGGCGAAGTACATAAACATCGACCCATATGCAAACGCCTTCAACCCCGAACCAAACGGAAACTGTTGGCATAAAGATTTCGCCGATCAAAGCCCTTGGGTTTTCGAACGTAAGTGGGAAATAGATTCGCTCGCCAGTTTCCTAGATGTGTCTTACTTGCTAACCAAGTTTTCAGGACGCAAAGACCACATGGACGCCGCCTGGCACAGCGCAGCCGAGCGCGCCCTAAAGACTTTTCAAACCGAACTCAATCACAAACCGGAAAGCTACCAATTTGTGAGGCCAGGAGCACCTGCACATGATCATCTAAGCCACAAGGGCTACGGGGCTCCTTTTGCAAATATCGGGTTGATTTGGTCGGGCTTTAGACCTTCAGATGACGCATGTGAACTGCCGTTCAATATCCCGCAGAACGCGTACGCTGCGGCTTCGTTGAAAAACATTGCACGCCACCTAAGTGCAGATTCCAAAATCGCAGCTAAACGACTCGCGAAGCAAATCACAAAGGCTATAAAGAGTCACGGTAGCGATAGGTCTGGTTATTGGTACGAGATTGACGGACTAGGGAATCGAATCTTCTTGGACGACGCAAACATTCCGAGTCTGCTTTCGTTGCCTTACTTGGGATTCACTAATTCACTCGATGCCAGGTATCGAAAAACTCGCCGGAGAGTTCTAAGCAGTGAAAATCCCTGGTTCTTCGAGGGCAGCTTTGCTAGTCACATCGGCAGCCCGCACACCGGACCTGGTCGAATCTGGCCTTTAGCCATGGCCATGGAGATAATTACCAGCCCTAGATTGGAACTTCGAAAACTTGAAGCCCTATCGGCGAGCGCCAGCGCGGACTACTCTTTTCACGAATCCATCTCTGCAGACGATCCAACGTCAATAACCCGCGAATGGTTTAGTTGGGCAGACATGACCTTCGTTGACGCGGTATTCACCACTTCGGAACGCCTAAACGAGTCTGATGCAGACGTCACGTTTCTGATTGCGCATTAAATAAAGAAATCCCGGTTCTCGTGAGAAGAAACCGGGATTTCGTGCGCCCCCCGGGACTTGAACCCGGAACCCACTGATTAAGAGTCAGTTGCTCTGCCGATTGAGCTAGAGGCGCGTGTTGCTAGAACAGCAACGAGTTTCAATAATACCCGTTTCCCAGCCTGCACGCCACCTAGGTTTACCCCTAGACTACAAATCAACGGGGAAGTTAAATGAGGGAATATGAGCGAATTTCGTTTGGAAGATGGCGCTAAAGCGCCTGGGTTCTCGCTGCCTAACCAGGACGGCAAGAAGATCAGTTTTTCGGCCTTCAAGGGCAAGAAAACCATCGTCTACTTCTACCCTGCCGCTCTAACCCCTGGCTGCTCTAAAGAGGCTGCCGACTTTGAAGAGGCTCTACCCGAACTAGCTACCGCTGGCTATACCGTGATTGGCATCTCCCCGGACAAGGTCGAAAAACTGAAGAAGTTTCAAGCGGCTGAGGGTCTGCACTTTGAGCTGCTGAGCGACATTGATCTAGAAACTCACAAGGCCTGGGGTGCCTTTGGCGAGAAGAGCCTGTATGGGCGCATCTATAAGGGCGTAATTCGCTCAACCTTTATCGTGAACGAAAAAGGCATTATCGAGCAGGCTCTATACAACGTGCGCGCCACGAACCACATGAAGATGCTCAAGGGCAAACTGGGGCTTTAACTCAAAGCTGGCGCTGTAGCAGTGCCGAAACCGGCTTGCTGAAAAGCAGCACAATAACCGCAACCGACGGAACCAGAAGCATTGATGCGAACGGTAGGTTGGCTCCCGCACCGGTCGCTGATCCTCCCGCGATGACAATCTGAAAGAGCTGCCAGAGCAGCGCTGGAGTGCGCGACGACTGCTTTAGTTTGAGTAGCCCTGAGGAGATGGTCGCCAGCCAAATTGCAGCCAGCAAAACGAAGCCACTGAGGGCCAGTAGCGTGCCAGCATCCTTGGCCGACCCCGAAGACAGTGGCAGCAGAAACAGGCCTGCAGTGACCAGCAGGGCCGCCGTTTCAGCCCAAACCAGACCAGCTGCGACCAACAATTGCCAAGGCTTTTTTGTCTGAGTCATGGGGTCCGTTCAAGAAATTGGGTATTGCCAAAATGGGTGCCGTATGAAACGATTTTCATTAGGAAATCCACCTCACACAACGCTTCTAGCGTATGCCAATGATGACCTCGAGGCTGGAAATCAACAGATTGCATCGCCTAAAAACGATCTACTACAACTGAAGGACTAAGCATGGACATGCAGTGGCTAAACGAAGCTCGTTGCCTCACCGAAGACCCAGAACTATTCTTTCCAGTTGGCAACACCGGCCCTGCAGCAGAGCAGATTGAACAGGCCAAAGCCGTCTGCCGTGAATGCAAAGTTTCAAGCAGCTGCCTCGAATACGCCATCAAAGAAAACCAGGACTCTGGTGTTTGGGGTGGTCTGAGCGAAGACGAGCGCAAGTCACTCAAGCGCAAGTACGCACGCGCACGCCGCGCTGGCTAAAGCGGAATACTAACTACGACTCGAGTTCCGCCCTCATCTGGGGAGAACCATCTAATCGTTCCTCTAAGTTCGCCCTCAATCAGGGTCTTAATAAGCTGCGTGCCCAAACCATCGCCGAGCTTGCCGTTCTCTAAACCTTTACCGTTGTCTGAGACCGTGATGCTGAGCTGCTTAGCTTTGCGATCCGCATTTACTGCCACTACCCCGTTGCGATTAGCAAGTCCGTGTTCGACGGCATTGGTCACAACCTCGGTCAGCGCTACAGCTAACGGTGTGGCAACCTCCGACTTCAGGGCACCAAACTTTCCATCGATGATGCTTCGCACCGAGTGACCGTGCGAGGTTGCCACTTCGGTGGCAAGCATGAGCACGCGATCGAAGATGTCGTCGAAGCTGACATCCTGGCTGAGCCCGCTCGAGAGAGTGTCGTGCACAAGTGCGATGGCTGAGACTCGACGCATGGCTTGGTCGAGCGCCTCTTTGGCGTCGGGGTTGTCGCTGCGACGAGACTGAATGCGAAGCAGCGAAGCCACCGTCTGCAAGTTGTTCTTTACGCGGTGGTGAATCTCACGAATCGTGGCATCTTTAGTGATGAGTTCGCGCTCTTGTCGACGCAACTCGGTTACATCTCGACAAAGCACGATGGCACCAATGCGTTCACCGTCGCGCTTGAGTGGAATCGCTCTAACCGAAAGCGTCGTGTTCTTAGATTCAAGGTCTGATCGCCAGGGCGCTCGACCGGTAACAACGAGTGAAAGCGATTCGTCTACACGCATCTTGGTTTTTAGTGAATTGGTTACCGCCTCGGCAAGTGACTTACCCACCAGCTCGCCTTCGACACCGAGTCGGTTGAATGCCGATAGCGCGTTTGGCGATGCGAATTCAACGTCACCGTCAACGTCGAGGCGAATCAAACCGTCACCTACACGTGGCGCACCACGTCGTGGCCCAGTCGGGTTAGAAAAGTCAGGGTAGGTTCCGGATTGCACCATCTCGAGAAGTGCTTCGCCGGACTGTCGGTAGTTGATTGTCAACTTGCTCAGCGACGGTGCATCGGTGATGTTGGTGTGAACACTGATTAGCGCGATGGGAGTGCTGGTTAGCTCTTTAGCCTTGGCAGTGACTGGTCGATTTACTGGCACCACGTAAAGCTTGGTCTGAACCGAATCGTAGATTTCGATACCAGTGAGTTCAGCGCTTCTATTCGCGGCATGTGCTTGCTTGAGCACTGGCAACCAAGTCGATTTAGGTTGCTCCCCCGCTATGTCTCGATAAAAAACTGTGGTTGAGCTCGATGGTCGCACCTGCGCCACCGAAACAAATTGCTCATCTTTGCCAAGCACCCAAAGCACCAGATCGGCCTGGAGCATGTCGGCAAGAACCTGCCAGTCACCTACGAGCGCGTGAAACCAATCGAGGTCGGCGTGGTGCGATACCCCGTGCTTCTTCGCAATTTCACTCAGCGTGGACACGATTTGAGTTTAGTCGTTGGGCTAGTTGCCGCACCGCCCTCACATACTGGCTAGAACGTCTGACCAGTCGGACTGGCAGGCCGTGGCGCATGGCCTCATCGAGCGTGTTTGGGTCGTCGGGTAGAAAGAAATTCGGCAGCCGCTTCACCAGGTCTCGGTAGGTGCGTTCGAGTTGCCGCTCGGGTCTTGCTCCGAGTACCGAGGTTCGCAATCGGTTGATCACAAGGTGAAATCCGACCTCGCCGTGAAGTCTGGTGGCATCTTGAATCTGCCTGAGCGCTCGCTGCGTCGAGACTGGGTCAGCGCCTGCCACCATGATTACGTCATCGCAGTTTGCAATTAGGTGACGTGTGAGCTCGTTGCGGTGAAGCGCTGAAGCTTCGGTACGAAGCGCGGGCTCTAGTGAACTTGACAAGTCAAAAACCACGGTGTCGTATTTGCTCGCTGCCGCAATCAGCAGTGTCTCTACCGCACTAGGGGTTACCTCTGGCCAGCGGCTTTGCCCCGTGATGCCCGGAATCAGATCGAACCGCACTCCTCCCGTGAACTTCACCACATTTTGTTCCAGCGTGGATGCATCGAGCTGCGCCGAGCGCGCCAAAGCGCAAACTACGCTGAGCCCACTGGTAACTTCCGTGGCAGCTAGAGCCAACGCCAAACTTGGAGCTACCAAATCACAATCAACCAAAAGCACCCGTCGCCCCTGTTGCGACATGATGTCGCCTAAGTTTATGGCGAGAGTGCTTTTGCCAGGTGAACCCTGCACACCCCAGATGGCGAAGGTTCTGACCGGCTCTCCGATCAACGGCACTTCCTTTATGGCAGAGACCTTGGTGTCACGCAGTTTAGTTTTCATCACGAAGAGTTGGTTGCAAGACGAGTGCCAGCATGGAGCCGTTTGCCTGTGCCATTAGTAAATCTGAGACAAACTTCTGCTCCAAGAGAATCTGCACACGCGTGCTGCTACTCCCCATTGAACTCGATTGAGTTATCGCGGTAACTACCGCGCCGGGAACTGCAATAAATGGATCGTCGGAGACTTCAGCATTGCGCATCGGTGTCGCCCAGACATCGACGATGCTACCCGCAACGATGGCGCTGGCAGGTGCCGAGTTAAGCGTCAACACAAGCGGAACCGAAGTGATAGTTACTGGCCCCAAATCAGCCTTCGCAATTAGTTGCCCCTTCACGAGAAACCTCGTTGCTCTGGTTTTGCTTGGCAAGGCCGTGCTGGAAAGATAGCCGAACGCATAGCCGCCCAGGTTCACAGAAACTTCCGAGAAATCACTTCTTTGAGTAACCTCACCTGGCACGATGTTTCGATTGGCAACCAGAAGAGTTTGAGTCGAACCTCCAATGCTCGGGGCGAAGGCGAACCAGACCCACCCAGCAGCTAACACGGCGAGGAGAAGTTTTGTAATCCATCGGTTTCGCCACGGCTTACGCAATCTGTGCAAACTCATGCACCGATTGTGTCTATTCCAACTGAGCTCCGCTGAAACTTATCCACAAGATAGACGAGATACTGACCTGGATGAATTGGTTGGTGCGCGACTCGGCGAGAGTCACATGTTGCTTACTCACGTGATGCAGTGCACCAGCTAGGTCTTGGGCACTTGATCTGGTTAGTTGCAAAGTTGCACTGACCGCCGACTCTCGAAGCCATGCTCGTAGAGTGAGATTGCTTTTACGGGTTGGCGCAGTTGCAGAATTGATTCGCCTGTGTTGCCAATAGAGAGTGGCCGGCCCAGAAAAGGGAATGGCGACCACTCTGCCACTGCCGAAGTGCCTACCCAGCAAAAAGTCTTTGCAGATCACTAAATCTACGATGGTGATGTTGCCGGCAACGCTTGTCACAGTTGCCAGATTGCACCTCATGCGCTGGTCAATCATTGATGGGATTTGAATCTCATCGGATTGCATAGAAGCTTCGAGATCAAGTAGCAGTTTTTCTATTTCCATTGCAGAAATATGCACAAATGTTTAGGCCTCAAAAAGTTATCCACAGCCCCGTTACGCAAAAAACCAAAACCGAGTAGGTTACACAAACGCTGAAAAACAGTGAACAAGAAAATATTGGAGGGAATCCATGTCATACGAAACTGAATTGGAACAAGACGAAGACCTAGCAAATCTTCCTGACCCAACGCCCGTGCTTCGCAAGCTGGCTCCGGCTTTGGTAGAGGTGCTGGCAGGGGTGCGGCCAGTCGAGCAGCTCAGCAGCTCTGTGAGTGTGAACGTCTACAACAAAATTCGCGATCGAGCGGCGCAAATGGCAAGGGCACGTTCTGAAGCCGGAAAACCAATCTTCAGACCAGAGGTTGAAGTCAAGGCGATGCATCACGAGTCGCACCGAGCAGGCGTGATTCAGTCGGTTGTTTTGATCAAAACGAAACTTCGCACCCGCGCGGTTGCGATTCGGCTTGAGGCGCGCAACCAGCGTTGGCTGGCCACACTAATCTCGGTGCTCTAGTTAGCGCTTGAAGAACGAAGAACCAGGAGTATTGCCCTGATCAGGGTTCTGCTGGTGAGGGGCTTCGTTCGCACCGTGAACTTCGGTTTCACCGTTCTCGTCAGGAGCACTGTAGGTGAGCTCGGTCTTAGGAGCCGGCGCCTCTTCGGTTTGAACATCGAGGTTGAACAAGAACCCGATGACCTCTTCGCGAATTCCACCCATCATCTGCTGGAACATGATGAAGCCTTCGCGCTGGTACTCGACTAGAGGGTCACGCTGAGCCATCGCACGAAGACCGATACCTTCTTTCAGGTAGTCCATCTCGTAAAGGTGGTCGCGCCACTTGCGGTCAACCACCGAGAGAACAACACGACGCTCAAGTTCGCGCATCGCTTCGTGGCCGATAACGTCGCAGCGCTTTAGGTAAGCAATGCGAGCGTCGCTCAACAACTCTTCTATCAACCAACGCTTGGTTAGCTTGGCACGACTCCCTGCTTCTTCAAGCACCTCGTTGATTTGCAGGCCAACCGGGTAGATCTGTTTTAGGTCGCTCCACAGGGCGTCAAGGTTCCAGTCTCCAGAACCCTCTGAGATGTGAGCGCTGACCACATCGTTGATCACTTCTGCCAAGAAGGTTTGCACGCGATCTGCAATGTCGTCGCCGGCAAGCACGTGGCGTCGGTCTGAGTAAATAACTTCGCGCTGACGGTTGAGCACGTCGTCATACTTCAAGACATTCTTACGAATTTCAGCGTTGCGAGCCTCAACCTGCGACTGAGCGCTTGCGATAGCGCGGCTAACGAGGTTTGACTCGATTGCCATGTCGTCAGGAATGCTTGCGTTGTTCATGATGGCGGCAGCTGCAGCACTGTTGAACAGGCGCATCAGGTCATCTGTGAGCGATAGGTAGAAACGTGATTCACCGACGTCACCCTGACGACCGGCACGGCCTCGCAACTGGTTGTCGATGCGACGTGATTCGTGGCGTTCTGTACCTAGAACATATAGACCACCAGCGTCGAGAACCTTTTGAGCTTCTTCGGCAACTTGGGCCTTGATCTTGGTGAATTCCTCATCCCAGGCTTTTTGATATTCCTCTGGGTTTTGTTCGGCATCGAGCTTCTTGCTTTCAAGAAGTTCTACGGTCAAGAACTCCGCGTTACCACCGAGCATGATGTCGGTACCGCGACCAGCCATGTTGGTAGCAACAGTGACAGCGCCGAGTCGACCTGCCTGAGCCACGATGTGTGCTTCGCGAGCGTGGTTCTTTGCATTCAAGACCTCGTGACGAACGCCGCGCTTGGCTAGCATCTTGCTCAGGTATTCGCTCTTCTCGACGCTGGTAGTACCAACTAGAACTGGTTGTCCTGAAGCGTGACGAGCGGCGATGTCTTCGACCACCATTGCAAACTTGATTTCTTCGTTGCGGTAGATAAGGTCAGCCTGGTCTTTGCGAACCATTGGCTTGTTGGTCGGAATTGGAACAACACCCAATTTGTAGGTGCTCATGAATTCGGCAGCCTCGGTCTCGGCGGTACCGGTCATACCGGCAAGCTTTGTGTAGAGACGGAAGTAGTTCTGCAAGGTCACGGTGGCGAGAGTCTGGTTCTCAGCTTTAACCTCGACACCTTCCTTCGCTTCGATGGCTTGGTGCATGCCTTCGTTATAGCGGCGACCTGGAAGAATACGGCCGGTGTGTTCATCCACGATGAGAACTTCACCCTTGAGCACTACGTAGTCTTTGTCGCGCTTAAACAAGGCCTTGGCGCGAATCGAGTTGTTCAAGAACGAAATCAGTGGGGTGTTGCCCGCTTCGTAAAGGTTGCTGATACCTAGGTAATCTTCAACCTTGTCGATACCGGCCTCAAGAATACCGACGGTGCGCTTCTTCTCGTCAACTTCGTAGTCGACAACCGGTTGCAAACGTTCTGCAATTTTTGCGAACTCTGCAAACCAACGGTTAGCATCACCGGCCGCTGGGCCTGAAATGATCAGAGGTGTACGGGCCTCATCGATAAGAATCGAGTCAACCTCATCAACGATTGCAAAATAGTGACCACGTTGCACTAGGTCGGCAGCCTGCCATGCCATGTTGTCGCGCAGGTAGTCGAAGCCGAACTCGTTGTTGGTTCCGTACGTAATGTCTTTCAAATACTCTTCGCGGCGCTCGGAAGGTTCTTGCCCGCCGAGGATGCAACCTACAGTCATACCCAAGGCGCGGAAGACGCGACCCATCAGGTCTGACTGGTATTGGGCCAAGAAGTCGTTCACAGTAACGATGTGAACACCGCGACCAGCGATGGCGTTCAGATACGCCGGCAGCGTTGCGACCAGGGTTTTACCTTCACCGGTTTTCATTTCGGCAATGTTGCCTAGGTGCAGGGCTGCTCCACCCATGATCTGAACGTCGAAGTGGCGCATGCCTAGGGTTCTAACCGAAGCTTCTCGAACAGCGGCGAACGCTTCAGGTAGCAATTCATCAAGCGACTCACCGGCGGCATAGCGCTCGCGCAAAATAGCGGTCTCGTTGCGCAGTTCTTCGTCGCTAAGAGCCTTGAATGACTCCTCTAGCGCGTTCACGGCCACGGTGTAGTTGCGCAACTTGGCGAGGATACGTCCCTCACCCGCACGCAGCAGCTTGTTGATCAAGTTAGCCAAAATAAGCTCCAAACGCTTTTGGTTCTACTCAATCTTAGACGGGCAGGGCTGAATGTGCCCTGTGAGAGGGCACACAAGCCTACTCGAGCAGTTTTAGGCGGTTCGGCGCAGGTTTTCTAGCACCTCAGCGTCAACCGGTTGCAGGTCGAGCGAGGCGAAGTCACTTGCGGCCAGCTGTGCTGCCGACTGGGACGAATGCTTACCGTGGTGAACCTTGCGGCGGTCTGCGATTCGGCGCAATTGCTCGGTCAACTTTGCCAGTGCCAGGTCGAAGGCGGCGAACTTGTCAGTCGCGTGGGCGTTTGCTCTCACAAACTTGTGCCCATCGTGAACTGAGAGTTCAACCTCGTCTTCGGCACCAGAGGTTTTCGAGTGGTCTCGGCGCGAAACCTTGACTTGGAATTCATCTGGGTGGTGGGTTAGGTGTTCAATCTTGTGAACACGCTCACGAACGTAGTCGTGGAATCGGCTGGTAACCGTGAGATTGCGAGTCGAAATTCGAATTTCCATTGGAAGCTCCAATCTTCGAGCAACAGTGCCCGTGTATGAAAGTTATACCCATTTGTTACCGCGTGGTAGTGATTTCGGAAAATTTTCAGGCGTGTTTGAGCGTAGCCTCGGCGATGGTGACAAAACCAAGAACCCGGTTGCCGGCTTGCTCGAGCGCACGCCTAGCCTCTAGAAGAGTTGCGCCTGTTGTCAATACGTCGTCATAGATGACCAAGGGTGCTCGTTCGCGAGTGGCCACCATGCTACCGGCGAGATTGTCGATTCGACCAGTGACTGACAACCCTCGCTGATCACCAGTCTGTCTGGCCAACCTCAAGCAGCGAGCCGTCGGGTAAGTTGGCGGGAGTTTTCGCAACACTGAAAGGTTTGGATCAAACCCTCTTCGTCGATACGAACGTGCTGAGGTTGGTACCGGCACTAACTTGAAGTTCTCAAACGGGGTTTGCTCGAGAACTTTAACTAACTTTCGCGAGAGATAGCCGGCAAGCGCAGTGCGACCCTGATCTTTAAACCCGATGATGACGCTGTCGATGGGGCGCACGAACTCATAGGCTCGATAACCAACCAAATCTTTTCGCGTGGTGCGAGTGCATTCGAAGCGGAGAGTTGCTCTACAAGTTTCACAGAAGAGCGACCCGGTGGCCGCACAGTTGACACACGAAGTGGGGACGAGAGCATCAAGCAGTTGTACGGCGAACCGAGTCACAAAGAGATTGTGATGGAAATATGGTCCACTTCGGCAGACGTTTGTAAATCTGTGGAAAACCTAATTGGAATAGTGCAAAGCGGTTGCACCCGACTGCACCTGATTCCAGAGAGAGTTCTTCAGCTGCAGCACAGAACCATCGGCGCTGAGCACGAAGAATGCACTTGAACCACCGAGTGAAACGACCGTCTTCGCGTTGTAGAGCAGTGCGAAGCTCTGGACTTGACCACCCACCATGCGAATCGACGGGCGAGCAACTCCCGCTTCGACGAGTTCAAGGGTTGCCAGGTGAATGGAATCGGACCAGGAAACTGACTTCACACTCGCGGATGAGACAAGAATCTTCACACCCACCCCGAGAGCCATTGGAATCCCGGTCTCGTTACGGATGATTGGCATTACATATAGGGCAGCGCTCGTTCCTCGCGTTGCTACCGCGAGTCTTGAGCCGTCAGGACTAATGGCAAACGAGCTAACCGATACAGCTCTCAGGTTCGGCGGACGCTTAACGCCATAAACAGTTCCACCTGGGTCACTAACTAGCCAAGAAGAATTCTTGGCAGCCGAGACGGTCCAAAGCACACCTCGGTTGTCAAACTGCGGAGACAGCAGACGAGTTCGTGAATCAACCAACTTCGGTGAACCACCGATTACAGCAGGCTGTGTGCGATAGGCGCCGTGGCTAGTGACCAGCGCAAGGTTTCCGCTGTTGTTCAAAGCGAAGTCAGTGACTTGACCGCCAACCAGAGTCTCGAGTTCACTTCGCGAATACAAAATCTTAGAAGAGTTGCTGACGCTCAAACCTAAGGCATTCAGAGCAATCAACTGGCCACTCGTCGTCGACCCTATTTGGGTTTGAATGTCGGCAACGTTTTGGATGTTCTTCGAGATTGAGATTGAGACAGCCGTCACCTGCGGTAGCTGCAGAAGTGTGTTGCGCAGCTCCGCCTTCACATACTGCAGAGTGCGCTTCGGTACCTTCATGGCTCTTGAGTCAAGGTCAATGCTGGCAACGCCATCGTTGATGGTCACAGCGTCAGTGTTCAGGCCGAACGAGCCGTAGCTGTCTTCAGCAACTGCAGGAGCCAACCAAGATTGTGGGCCAGCCAAAACCGCAGCCGCTAGGTGAGTCGCCGTGGCCGATCGGGAAGGGAACCAACGCACATCAGGCACCAAATAAGAGTGGTTTCGGTCGTAGTAGTAAACAGAGTAAGAACGGAACAGAACTTGGAAGTTTGGTTGTGCGACAACGGTTAGGTCCGGAGCATTGTGAATGCGCCACTGCCCCGATTGTTTCAACAAGTGATACTGCAGGTGACGGGTGGTGCCTTCCGACTGCGTCGAGTAAACACCCTTCTCGTCGATGGTGGCCTGAATCTGCACATCAACATCGAGAACGGTCTCGCTCAACTTAGTGATCTTTGGCGGGGCCGCCTCGATCAATACCTCTTTGCTCGGCTTCCAGGTTGCCTGGCGGGCAGTGCTTAGATAGGCGCGTGCGGTTGAGTAATCGTTTTGAGGGCCGTTGCCAGCGCTCAAGAATCCAGAAACGATCTGAATCTGGTTGTCACCCTTGGTCGGCAATGAAGGTGAGTAATAGATGTACTGCGAATCGTCACCAGCATTGATCTCAGGTCCGAGCCCAACAGATGAACTACGAGGAATCTGCGCACAACCGGTGAGCAGCGACGCAATCGCCGCAAGAGCTAGAACTTTACGCATCTGACACCTCCTTCTTTGGGCGCTTCGGGCCGAGTGGAAGCGGCGCAGCTCCGGTTTCTTGACCAGGTACGCGCGGAATGAGAAGTCTGAAGGTGGCGCCTTCATTTGGTCGCGAATAGGCCAACAGCGATCCGCCGTGCACCTTGGCATCTTCGGTTGCAATGGCTAGACCGAGTCCTGTTCCACCGGAGGTACGCTTTCGCGACGGGTCTCCGCGCCAGAAGCGATCGAAGACATGCTCAACTTGGGTTTTGGTCATGCCGATTCCGTGGTCGGTAACCGTCACCGCGACCGACAACTTCGATGCGGCCACACGTACTTCAACCGGCTTGCCTTCACCATGCTCAATGGCATTGCTGAGCAAGTTTCGCAGAATGCGTTCGATACGGCGGGCGTCGACCTGCGCAAGCACCGGACCGCTCGGAATGTCGACGACAATCTGACATTGCTTGGCATCGGCAAGCTCCTGCAGGTTGACTATTGCGTAACCGACAAGGCCATTGATGTCAGCCTCCTCGAACTCGGCCGTCACTGCGCCAGCATCGTAGCGAGACATTTCAAGCAGGTCGACCAGAAGGTTTTGAAAACGATCGATCTGTTCGCGCAGGCGATCGAGCTGTCTTCGCGCAGCTGGTGGAAGTTCTTCACGACGCTGTTCAATCACGTCTGCAGAAAGTTTGATGGTCGCAAGCGGTGTGCGAAGCTCGTGAGAAACGTCTTGAACGAAGCGTTGCTGCATGGTGCTTAGCTTGCTGAGGCGTTCGATCTGAGTTTGCACTGTCGTCGCCATGGAATTGAAAGACTCGCCAAGCTGAGCCACCACATCTGTTCCACGTGTGGGCACACGGCGGTCAAGCGCACCGGCTGCAATAGCCTGAGCGGCCCGCGAGGCCTCTTCAATTGGGGATACCAATCGCGCAGAAACGAAAAGCGCAACTCCGCCTATCAGCAGAATCAGAATCATGCCGCCGAAGAACAGTGTGTTCTGAACAAAATCGAGTGTCTGCTGAGCGCTGGCTAGGTTGTAAACCAAATAGAGTTCGTAGTTTCCAGCCACTGGAATTTCAATTTGCGACGCCACCACCACCGCTGGGTCGGCTCCACCATTAATGTCAGGCACCTCGATTGATTGATAAACCAAACGACCGCTGGTTTGGCGCAACTTCACCCGGAGTTCCTCTGGAATGATTGCCGTGTCGAGGTCAAGTGAGATTGGGCTCTGCAAGAACTGCGCAGTTGACTGCCCAGGAGAACGCAGAAGAGCGACCTGACGAGGCTCCGAAGAGGTGGATGACTCGAGGGAAGGAACTACCGAGTTCATAATCGACTGAAGGGTTGCTTCATCTGTAGCCGAGGCAGCTGCAAATGTCGACTGAACTTCGGCGGCAGCACGAGTCGAGTCTTTTAGTACTTGCTGAAGTCGGGTGGAGAAAAGCCCAGCACCGATTGAGTAAGAAAGAAAGCCACCCACCGCGACCAGAGCGATGATACTCAGGGCAACGCTTCCAGCCACGTAGCGTGCCTGGAGGTTTCTTCGAAACAGCGACAGCGCTGAACGAATTAGCTTTCTGGGATTCAAACTAGAAAATTCCAGCCTTGTAGCCAATGCCTCGTTCGGTCACGACGATGCGAGGGTTCTCGGGGTCATCTTCGATCTTGGAGCGCAGGCGCTGAATGTGCACGTTCACAAGGCGAGTGTCCGCCTTGTACTGGTAACCCCAAACCTGCTCAAGCAATGCCTCACGAGTGAAAACCTGCTTAGGCTTGGCAGCTAAAGTTTGCAACAATTCAAACTCAAGCGGAGTTAGTGAGATGCGCTGACCATCGCGACGAACTTCGTGCGCTTCGATATCGATGTGAATCGGGCCGATGACAATTTCTTTGAGGTTCTCAGGTTGCTGACGTGAGCGAAGCCAGTTGTTGATCTTGTGCTTCAACTTGTCGGCATCGAAAGGCTTGAACTCGTAGTCGTTGGCTCCTGCCTCAAGCCCGGCAATCTCGTCAGCGCGATCTGTCTTTGCAGTGAGCATAATGATTGGCACACCTGAGGTTTCGCGAATCTTCTCGCAGACGGTAACACCATCAAGATGTGGCAACATGACATCAAGCAGCACAAGGTCGGGCTTGTAAACACCAAATTTCTCAAGCGCTTGAAGTCCGTCGAGGGCCTGCGCGGTGGCGTAACCCAACCCATCAAGAAAGTCGCAAAGCACCTGATTGAGGGCTAGTTCGTCTTCAACGACCAGAATCTTCTTCTTCTCATCCATTGCTGTCTCCTAGTAGCGGTAGTGCTCGAGCTTGTACGGGCCCTTCTTGGCAACGCCAATGTATCGAGCCTGCTGGTCGGTTAGTTCGGTGAGTACCACGCCAAGTGCATCGAGGTGAAGTCGAGCCACTTTCTCATCGAGGTCTTTTGGAAGCACGTAGACACCAATCGGGTAGCTGTCGCGTTTGGTGAAGAGTTCGAGCTGCGCCAGAACTTGGTTGCTGAATGAGTTGCTCATCACGAATGAAGGGTGGCCAGTGGCGTTACCGAGGTTCATCAGTCTGCCCTCGCTCAAGATGATTACTGAGCGACCGTTTGGCAAACGCCACTCGTGCACCTGCGGCTTGATCTCAATCTTTTCAATGCCAGCAATTTTGCCAATGCCGGCCATGTCGATTTCGTCATCGAAGTGACCTACGTTTGCTACAACCGCGAGGTTCTTCATTTTGAGAACATGCTCAGGTGTGATCACGTGAGTGTTGCCGGTTGCGGTGATAAAAATGTCGATGTCTTCGATCACCGCGTCGAGAGTCGTTACCTGGAATCCGTCCATCGCTGCTTGAAGCGCACAGATTGGGTCGATTTCGCTAACGATTACTCGGGCGCCTTGACCGCGCAGCGCTTCTGCTGAACCTTTACCGACATCTCCGTAACCTGCTACGAAAACGGTTTTTCCGCCAATCAAAACATCGGTGGCGCGGTTGAGTCCGTCGGGTAGTGAGTGGCGAATTCCGTATTTGTTGTCGAACTTCGACTTGGTAACCGAATCGTTGACGTTGATAGCTGGGAAAAGTAGTTCGCCACGTTGAGCTAGTTCGTAGAGTCGGTGAACCCCTGTAGTGGTCTCTTCGGTAACTCCATGAATTTCTTTTGCCATACGAGTGAAGCGAGTTGCGTCTTGGGCGATGCTTTCACGAAGCAACTGCAAAATAACGCCGTATTCTTCACTGTCATCTGCGGCCGTCGGTGGAACAGAGCCAGCAGCTTCGAATTCGCGACCCTTGTGCACCAAAAGTGTGGCGTCTCCGCCATCATCGAGAATCATGTTTGGGCCGGCGTAGTTTTCACCGTCTGCCGCTGCTTC
Organism: uncultured Micrococcales bacterium; assembly: GCA_963923635.1. Classification (GTDB taxonomy): domain Bacteria; phylum Actinomycetota; class Actinomycetes; order Actinomycetales; family Microbacteriaceae; genus Rhodoluna. The sequence goes on from CAWULM010000004.1 coordinate 17,726, forward strand.
TGCGGACCAGTCAAAAATCTGATTGGTGCACCACCAGTACTCTTCAAGCGATTCACCCTTCCAAGCGAAAACCGGAGTTCCGCTAGGAGCATCGACGCTGCCGTCACGACCAACCACTACAGCGGCGGCGGCTTCATCTTGAGTAGAGAAAATGTTGCAAGAAGCCCATCGAACCTGAGCACCTAGATCGACTAGCGTTTCGATTAGTACGGCAGTTTGAACCGTCATGTGTAGCGAGCCGGCAATGCGAGCACCGCGAAGTGGCTGGCTGGCTGCGAACTCGCGGCGCAATGCCATGAGACCTGGCATCTCGTTTTCGGCGAGGCGAATTTGGTGGCGGCCAGCCTCGGCTAGCTCTAGTGAGCGAACTTTGAAGTCAAGGCGGGTTCCGGTGGCATGGCTAAAAGACATACCTCAATGTTACGACCTGATAACGGTCAAAATCTCATCCCGCATCTGGGCCATTACCTCAGAAGTCTTAGCCTCGACATTCAGGCGTAGCAAAGGCTCGGTGTTTGACGAGCGCACGTTGAACCACCACCACTCAGGTGTGCCGGCCGGCGAGGTAACGGTGATGCCGTCGAACTCGTCGATCCTGGCTTTACCATCGAACATCTCTCGGATGGTTGCCACCTTAGCCTTGGCATCGGCCACGGTTGAGTTGATTTCGCCACTGGCAAAGTAAGGGTTGTGTTCGGCGGCAAACTGGCTCAACGGCAGGCTCTGGGCGCCCAACGCCTGCAGCACGTGCATGGCGGCAAGCATGCCGTTGTCTGCGCCCCAGAAGTCGCGGAAGTAGTAGTGGGCCGAGTGCTCGGCACCGAATACCGCATGGCTGGCGGCCATTTGGTCTTTGATGAGTGAGTGGCCGACGCGAGTGCGCAGCGGCGAAGCATCCATGTTGCTAATCAACTCTGGAAGGTGACGCGAGGTCAAGAGGTTGTGAATGATGGTGATGTCTTGCTCGCCGTTAGCCCTCGCACGCAGAATCTCACGTTCGGCGACAATAGCACCGACCACTGAAGGGCTGACCGGCTGACCCTTCTCATCAATCACAAAGCATCGATCGGCGTCGCCATCGAAGGCGAGACCGATGTCGGCTTTATGCTCGAGAACTGCCTGCTGTAAATCGACAAGGTTCTTCGGGTCGAGTGGGTTTGCTTCGTGGTTGGGAAAGTTTCCGTCAAGCTCGAAGTAGAGAGGAATGATTTCAATCGGCAACGGGCTCAGGCCGGCGGCCGTTGACAATACGGCTGGCACCGTGTGCCCACCCATTCCGTTGGCGGCATCGACCACTACACGAAGCGGGCGAATCGCGGCGAGGTTAACCAGATGGCGCAGATAATCTGCGTAACCAACCAAAGAGTTAAAGCTGCGCACTTGACCAACGACTTCAGCCGGTTGAATGCCGTGCTCTATATAAGTCTTGGCGCGATCGCGAATAGCCGCCAAGCCGGTGTCGATGCTGATTCCTCGAGCGCCGGCGCGAGAAAGTTTGATGCCGTTGTAAGCAGCCGGGTTGTGGCTCGCCGTAAACATAGCGGCTGCTGCATTTAGGTGTCCTGATGCGTAATAAGACTGATCGGTAGAACAGAGCCCAAGCGAAACTACATTTGCTCCACGCAGGGTTGCCCCAATTGCGAAGGCTGCGGCGAATGCAGGCGAGGACTCTCGCATGTCATGACCAACGATGACATCCGACCCAGCAAGTTCTAGTTCGTCAACAAATCCGGCCGCGATTGCGCTAACAATCTCTTCGGTTAGGTCAACGCCTACCAAACCGCGTACGTCATACGCCTTTACGATTGCATCCCAGTTGATTGCCATGGCTGCCTTCCCTCTGGTTCAGTTTATTGGTTGGTGGCTTAGCATTGACTCGTGAGCGAAGCGGGAAACACCTCGAGACCGGCCAGAAATAGGCACGGCAAAGATCGCTACACCGCTCCCCTGGTATCAGAACGAACTCAGCGCAGAAGTAAGCTAAGTCGCTTCGAGCAAATCGTCGCTACAACCGTGGACTTTTGTCGCACCCAATGGCCTACCGAAATGCAGGGTGTGCGCTGGGTCGTTGAAAAGGCTCCGAGCTTCGACGGCACTGAGGTGCCGCGGTTCGCTGTAGACAAAGAAACCAAGACGATCATCATTTACCGGGTGGTCATCGAGAGACTCACGCACGCTCGACGCACTGATCCGTTTGATGAGCGCATTCACATCGAGCATTACGTCTTCGATGCGATCGCAGAACTGCTGGGCCGCGACCCATTTGATAACAACGACTAGTGAACGCGAACGGTGAGCTTGCCACCGATGTTTCGATAGTCAACCAGCGCAATCGCAGCGATGCTCGAGCTTATGTCGGTTAGCATCGTTGCAGCCACAGGTTGAGTGCTTTGCAAAACCACACGCCCGCTTCCAACTCGAAGCACCTTCGATGCCCCAGCAGCGAGTTGCAGTGTTGCGGTTTGCCCAGCCGAAGTTACTTTCACGTCGACTAGTTGTGCGTTCGGATTCATAATGGCTAGTTTTGAAATTCCATCTGCACCGACCGCTACTGCGAAGGTGCCAGAGATTGGCGCAACCGAGGGAAGCCAAGCAAAGTCTGTTACCGGTTTAGCGGTTTTGTCTCCGCGAT
>CAWULM010000005.1:0-19632 GCA_963923635.1 uncultured Micrococcales bacterium
GAAGTTTACGGACGCGACCCTCGTCAGACCGCCAAGAAGGCTGAGGCATACCTTGCTTCGACCGGCATCGCTGACACCGCGTTCTTCGCTCCTGAAGCAGAGTTCTTCATCTTCGATGACGTTCGCTACGAGTACAAGCAAAACGGTTCGATGCACTTCATCGACTCTTCAGAAGCCGCTTGGAACTCAGGCCGAAAAGAAGAAGGCGGAAACCTCGCCAACAAGACTCCTTACAAGGGCGGCTACTTCCCAGTGTCACCAGTTGATCAACACGCCGACATGCGCGATCAGATCGTTCTCGAACTCGAGGCAGCAGGTCTTAGCGTAGAGCGCAGCCACCACGAAGTTGGTACCGCCGGTCAAGGTGAAATTAACTACCGCTTTGGCACTTTGGTCAAGGCTGCAGATGACATTCTGAAGTTCAAGTACATCGTCAAGAATGTTGCTCACCAGTGGGGCAAGACCGCGACTTTCATGCCAAAGCCACTCTTCGGTGACAACGGTTCAGGTATGCACGTTCACCAGTCGCTCTGGAAAGACGGCAAGCCTTTGTTCTACGACGAGAACGGCTACGGCGGCCTAAGCGACATCGCTCGCTGGTACATCGGTGGAATTCTGAAGCACGCTCCTTCGCTGCTCGCATTCACCAACCCAACCGTGAACTCATATCACCGCCTAGTCCCGGGCTTCGAGGCGCCAGTGAACCTGGTTTACTCGGCAGGTAACCGTTCGGCTGCAATCCGCATTCCGATGACCGGCACCAACCCGAAGGCTAAGCGTATTGAGTTCCGCGCTCCTGACGCATCGAGCAACCCATACTTCGCATTCGCTGCGATGTTGATGGCTGGTCTCGACGGCATCAAGAACCGCATCGAACCACACGAGCCAGTAGACAAAGACCTCTACGAACTCCCAGCCGAAGAGGCAAAGAACATTCCTCAGGTTCCTGGCAACCTAGAAGACGTTCTAAAGGCTCTAGAAGCAGACCACGACTACCTGCTTGCAGGCGACGTATTCACCAAGGACCTCATCGAGACCTGGGTTGACTACAAGCGCGAGAAGGAAATCAAGCCGCTAGCACTGCGCCCGCACCCATACGAGTTCGAGCTCTACTACGGCGTCTAATCGTCAAACGCAAAAAGCCCCATCGCGAGATGGGGCTTTTTCTTTAATCCTCTGATTGTCCGTAAAACAATCGCTCAAACACCTGCCGTGACCGACGTGTGAAAGCTAGGTAATCTTGCTCGAGAGCACTGGCGCTGTGCCTCGGGTACTCGAGAATTCGGGCCATGCCCTCCAACTGACGTCGATCATTTGGAAGTACGTCTGTTCGCTTATTCGACCAAAGTACCGATGCAGAGCGAATTCTCGAAGACAATAGCCAAGCTTCTGACAGAACCGTTGCATCGTGTTCAGCTATAAGACCATCCTCTACAAGTGCCTTCAAAGCGGTCAAAGTTTGAGGAGTCTGTAAGTTCTGGTGTTTGTTGGCATGTTGCATCTGCATGAGCTGAACAAGCCATTCGACATCGCTAATCGATCCTCGTCCAAGTTTCAAATGGCGACGCGGATCGGCTCCCTGCGGAAGTCGTTCGTTCTCAACGCGAGCCTTAATGCGACGTATCTCGATAACGGATTTCGCCTCAAGTTTCGCCGGATAACGATATTTGTGGATTAAGTCCTCAAAATCTTCCAGGAGCTTTTCACTACCAGCCATACACCGTGCTCTTAGCAGCGCCTGTGCTTCCCAAGTTTCACTCCATCGTTCGTAGTACTGCTGATATGAATCAAACGAACGAACTATGGCGCCATTCTTACCTTCCGGGCGTAGGGCAAGATCGAGCTGAAACTCTAGCGTTGGATCGGCCGTGAGTCGACGAAGTTCACTGACCATACGCTCGGCACTCTTGAGCGCTGCCTGGTTATGTTCTGGAGTGGCGCGATAAACAAACATAAGATCAGCATCGCTACCGAAGCCAAGCTCCTGTCCCCCGTAGCGACCCATTGCGATGATTGCGAACTCAAAATTGGCTGCAGTCGGCAGCGCTGAAACATCAACCAACTTTGGTGTGGACACCAAACGAAGAAAGGACTTGAGATAGACATCAGTGAGTTCGGTCAGCCCCACTTCAATCTGACTCAAGCGCAAATCACCGAGCACGGCACCGATAGCAAGTCGCAGAGTTTCACGGCGACGAATGTGCTTCAAAGCGGACGCAGCCACCTCGGCATTTTGAGCGCGTTCCAGAGTTGAAAACATTTCGTTCAATAAGTCGTCGGCAACTCTCGGCTGCAACTCATCTTCGCTTTCGAGCCAGGCTGCCGCTTCAGGGTGCTTTTCAAAAAGCGCTGTTGCCAAGCGGCTGAGTGAAAGAACCGTTGCCAAACGCGAAGCAGCGCCGCTCGAGTCGCGAAGCATCTTGAGATACCAAGGTGACTCCCCGAGATCTTCGCTTAGGCGTCTGAACGCCAGAAGAGCTACGTCTGGTTCTGAACTCTCTGCGAACCACTGAATCATCACCGGTAGAAGTGTCTTTTGAATTTGGGCTCGGCGAGACAGACCTGATGTCAAAGCTTGGATGTGCTGCAGCGCGGCCTTGGCGTCTAAGAAGCCAATCGCCTGCAGACGCTCTTCAACCTGCTCGGAACTTAGTTTGAGCGAGCTATCATCTAGTCTGGCCACAGCGGTAAGCATTGGACGGTAGAAGACCTTGAGATGCAGACTACGCACCTCTTGCTTCATCTGCTCCCACTCGTCGAGCATCGATTCAGCAGCGCGATGACCTACCGATCTTGCCAGTGCTCGAAGTGCGACCTCAGTGTTTGGCATTAGATGTGTTCGGCGCATGCCAGATAGTTGAATGCGGTGTTCGAGCAGTCTCAACTTTCGATAGTTGCTGTCGAAGCTGGCAGCATCTTCACGGGAGATGTAACCTGCGTCGCGAAGCGAAGCAATGGCCGTAAGCGTGTCACGCACCCTCACTGACTCATCGGTGCGACCGTGAACTAGTTGTAGCAACTGCACCGTGAACTCGATGTCACGCAAACCACCGGGGCCGAGCTTGATTTGCCGGTCAACTTCGTCACTCGGAATGTTTTCCAGCACTCGCTCTCGCATTTTTTGTGCTGACTCAACAAATCCGTTTCGAGCCGCAGAAGCCCAAACCAACGGTCGAGTGCGCTGTTCGTAGTCGTGACCAAGCGCCTGATCGCCGGCAATGTACCGAGCCTTCAGTAGCGCCTGGAACTCCCAGTTCTCTGCCCAGCGATCGTAATAGGACAAATGCGACTCAAGCGTGCGAACCAGTGCACCCGACTTACCCTCGGGCCTCAAGTTTGGATCAACCTGCCAAAGCACGGGCTCACTGGCGTTGGCATCCATGGCGCGCATCATTCTCGTAGCTAACCTGGTTGCCACCTCAAGCGCTCGCTCGGTGGTTATCGATTCATCGGCAGGCTCAGCCACATAAATAACATCTACGTCACTGATGTAGTTGAGTTCTCGAGCTCCGCATTTACCCATCGCTATAACGGACAACCTCGTGGCTGCCACCTCGGCTTCACCGAAAGTGCCGAATTCGGTGGTCTCGACAAGTTCTCTTCTCGCCACCACCAAACCGGCTTCTAACGCCGCGCCTGCTAAGTCGGCTAGCTTTGATGCCACTACTGACAAAACCTGGGTGGGGTGAGCAGCCGAAACATCGTAGGCGGCCAAACGAAGCAGCTCCATTCGGTATGCACGTCGAAGTTCGACCCACGATGGTTCGGAGAGCTGCGTCTTCTGAACCACGGAAGAAAGGCGGCGCTTTAGTTCGGCGGCGTCAGGCAGTTTGTCCTGACCCTTTTCGAACACCGACAGCGCTGGCGGATAGCGTCGGATGAAATCAACCAGTGCCGACGATGAACCGAGCACGAGGATTAGACGCCGCGCGGCATCTCCGTTTTTGAGGATTTTCTTCAGTTCGGCTTTGTCGCGTTCGGCGAGTTCAAGAAGGGCATTCAGGGCTTGATCCGGATTTGCCGATTCAGACAAGTATGCAAATGCTGAACGACCAGAGTCACCGACAGCCTTTACCAAGCTGTCCAACTTAGGAATGGTGCCGGCTAGGTCAACGAATCCAAGTTTGGCAAGTGAAGATAGCCCGAGGCTCTGCTCTTCAGACATGACGATTAGAGCGTTTCGAGGTTTTGCTTCAACTCGAATGGAGTAACTTGAGCGCGGTACTCGCTCCATTCACGTCGCTTGTTGGCAAGCACGTAGCTGAACACTTCCTCGCCGAGAACCTCTGCAGCTAGTTCACTCTCTTCGAGCTTGCGAACGGCGTGATCGAGACTTTGCGGTAGCGGCTGAATGCCCATTGCACGGCGTTCTGCGTCGCTTAGTTCCCATACATTGTCTTCGGTCTCAGCAGGCAATTCGTAACCGTTCTCGATGCCCTTCAAGCCAGCACTCAAGATCAACGCGTAAGCAAGGTAAGGGTTAGCGGCCGAATCGATGGCACGGTATTCAATTCGCGACGACTGACCCTTGTCTGGTTTGTAAAGCGGAACACGAATCAGAGCCGAACGGTTGTTGTGACCCCAGCACACGAACGAAGGAGCCTCACCGCCACCCCAGAGGCGTTTGTAGCTGTTGACGTATTGGTTGGTCACCGCAGTGATTTCAGCAGCGTGTTTCAAGACACCGGCGATAAATTGACGTCCGGTCTTAGAGAGGTGATACTGACCACTCGGGTCAAAGAATGCATTGGTGTCACCTTGGAAAAGCGACATGTGCGTGTGCATGCCAGAACCTGGGTGCTCGGTGAATGGTTTAGGCATGAAGGTTGCGTAAACGCCCTGCTCGATAGCAACTTCCTTGATTACCGTACGGAAAGTCATGATGTTGTCAGCCATGGTCAAGGCATCCGCGTAGCGCAGGTCAATCTCGTTTTGACCCGGGCCACCCTCGTGGTGGCTAAACTCTACCGAAATGCCAAGTTGCTCGAGCATCGAAACGGCGCGGCGGCGGAAGTCATGTGCGGTTCCTCCAGGAACGTTATCGAAGTAACCAGCCTTGTCTACCGGAACCGGACCTTCTGGTCCGATAGTGGAGGACTTGAGCAGGTAGAACTCGATCTCAGGGTGAATGTAGAACGAGAAGCCCATGTCGCTGGCCTTGGCCAAGGCACGACGCAGCACATTGCGCGGGTCGGCGGCAGCTGGCTGACCATCTGGGGTCTGAATGTCGCAGAACATGCGGGCGGTAGGGTCGATTTCACCGCGCCAAGGGAGAATCTGGAAGGTGCTTGGGTCTGGGCAGGCAAGCATGTCGGCTTCATAGGTGCGAGCTAGACCCTCAATGGCGCTTCCATCGAAACCGATGCCCTCCGCGAAGGCTCCTTCGATCTCGGCTGGAGCGATGGCAACAGACTTTAGGGTGCCGGCCACATCGGTGAACCATAGGCGCACAAACTTGACTCCGCGCTCTTCAATAGTGCGCAAAACAAAGTCGGTTTGCTTGTCCATAAATGATTCCTCTCTCTTACTACTAGGCTAATGGTTATGCCGAAAGTTCGCCTAGCGCTGGCCCAAATAAACCCCACCGTGGGTGATTTAGCAGGCAACTCGAACCTAATTTTCGAAGCCTGCAAGCAAGCGCACCAAGCCGGGGCTAACTTAGTTCTGTTCGGCGAAATGGTTCTAACCGGCTACCCGATCGAAGACCTTGCGACTCGTGCCTCTTTCATCGAGAGTTCCGAGCAGGCGCTTGCCGACCTAAATCAGAAATTGCAGAACACGGGACTTTCAGATCTCACCGTCGTTCTTGGACACCCTTCGTTTGCCCCTGAGCAGCTTCAACGAGGATGGGCGATCGCCCAGAACAGCGCTTCGGTTCTACATCAAGGGCGAGTGATCGGGCGTTACGCGAAGCACCATTTGCCGAACTACTCCGTGTTTGATGAATATCGCAACTTCGTCCCGGGTGATGACCTGCTGACTTTCGAACTTCAAGGACAGAAATTCGGAGTTGTAATTTGCGAAGACATTTGGCAAGCCGGTGGTCCGGTCGCCCAAATCTCTGAAAACAACTGCGACGTCACGCTGGTACTCAACGGCTCACCATTCGAGATTGACAAAGATGACAGACGCGAAGGCCTAATTCGCAACCTGGCGCTATCGCAGAACACTGCAGTCGCCTACCTTAATTTGGTTGGTGCGCAAGATGATCTAGTTTTCGACGGTGACTCGCTTTTCATCGACCGCACTGGCAAGGTGGTTGCACGAGCGCAGCAGTTCGAGAATGATTTAGTGTTGATCGACCTAGATGACTCGTCCATTGAAGTTGTTGGAAGCGCTGCCACACACAAGAACGATGACCTTTGGCAGATTTGGAATGCCCTTGTCGTAGGTCTTCGTGACTATGTGCGCAAGAACGGTTTCAAGAGTGTGGTCCTCGGGCTTTCGGGTGGTATTGACTCTGCTGTTTGTGCCAGCATCGCAGCCGACGCAATCGGCGCAGAGAATGTCTACGGTGTTTCCATGCCCAGCAAGTACTCCAGTGGTCACTCGAAGTCTGACGCAGAAGACAGTGCCGAGCGCCTCGGATGCCACTTCGAGACCGTTGCCATCGAAGAAATGGTGCAGGCCTTCGAATCCAGTCTCGGTTTCAAAGATCTTGCCGCAGAGAACTTGCAAGCTCGAGTGCGCGGCGTAATTCTTATGGGGCTCAGCAACACCCACGGGCATCTGACACTGACCACCGGCAACAAAACCGAACTCGCTGTCGGTTACTCCACGATCTACGGTGACTCCGTTGGTGGTTTCGCCCCAATCAAAGATGTTGAGAAGACATTGGTATGGGAGCTGGCACGTTGGCGAAATGCCGAAGCTTTGCGAAACGGGCAAACGGCACCAATTCCAGAAAACTCAATCTCGAAACCACCTTCGGCCGAACTACGCCCTGGTCAAGTAGATCAAGATAGCCTGCCCGAATACGACCTGCTTGATGCGATCTTGGAACTGTACGTGGGTAGACACGAATCTTTCGACGCAATCGTGGCAGAGGGATTTGACCCCGCACTGGTTTCTAAGGTGATTGGTTTAGTTGACCGCTCTGAGTGGAAACGTCGCCAGGGTGCGATTGGCCCAAAGATTACTGGAATGGCCTTTGGTCGTGACCGTCGACTTCCGATAACCAACCGTTTCAGAGAAAATTGAGAAATGAACGAACTCACACCTAAAGTGGTGCGCACTTCACACCTTGCCGGATGGAAAGCCGAGGGCAAGAAGTTTTCTTGTCTGACGTCCTATGACAGCCTCACGGCAGGAATTTTCGACGAAGCCGGCATCGAACTCATCCTGGTTGGCGATTCGGCTGCCGATAATCACCTTGGCTACAAAACAACCCTCCCGATCACAATCGAAGAGATGATTTCTTTTGGTCGTGCGGTTGCTTCGAGCGTGAAACGAGCCATCGTTGTAGTCGACCTACCGTTTGGCTCCTACGAAGTTTCTGCCCAGGAAGCCTTGGGCAACGCAATCAGAGTCATGAAAGAAACCGGCGCCACCGCAGTGAAACTTGAGGGCGGTGTGCGCAGCGCCGACACCATCAAGACCATCACAGAGGCTGGAATTCCAGTGATGGCGCACATTGGTTTCACGCCGCAAAGCGTGCACAATCTGGGTGGCTTCAAGGTTCAAGGCAAAGGTGAAGACGCACAGGCACTAATGGCTGATGCACTAGCTGTTGAACAAGCCGGTGCCTTTGCGGTTGTGCTTGAACTTGTTCCGGCAGAGCTTGCATCTGAGGTAACAAAGCGACTGAGCATTCCTACAGTTGGCATCGGCGCAGGCAACGGAACCGACGCCCAGATTCTGGTGTGGACAGATTTCGCTGGACTGGTTTCAGGCAAACCACGCAAGTTTGTTCGCCAATATGCCCAGCTTCGCACCACTCTGCTAAGCGCCGCCAGCCAGTACCGCGATGACGTTCACTCAGGAAGTTTTCCGAACAGAGACGAAGAGTTTTAATCCTCTTCTGCCTCTTCATCTCTCCAGCGTTGAGCACGTTGCCGAATCGTCTCGGGAGCTCGCTTGGCCTCTGCCTCGGTTTCAAAGGGCCCGACCCGATCTAGACTTGCCGATTGCACCCCGAGCTCAACTTGACCGGTTTTGAGGTTAAACCACCAATACTGAGGTGATCCATCGGATGCGACTTCGGGTGTCATACAAAGAGCCTAACCACACACAAACTAAACTTGCCCTATGCCTAAGAACTCATTCGGACACCTTGTGCCAGGAGTTCTCTCCCCCAGATTAGCCGTGCGCAGCCAAATCCCAGCACCCGAATATGTGTGGAAAGCTAAGCCTGCTGACTATCGGGGCTCACACGTGAAATCACAAGAACAGATTGAAAAGATTCGAAGAGCAGGTCGCATCGCTGCGCAAGCCATTGAATTGGCAGGCGCAGCAGCCAAGCCAGGTGTCACCACAGACCAACTAGACAAACTAGTTCATGAATTTGTTTTAGATAACGGTGCTTATCCGAGCACACTGGGTTATCGAAACTATCCAAAATCTTGCTGCACTTCCGTTAACGAGGTGATCTGTCACGGCATCCCCGACAATACAGTGCTCGAAGAGGGAGACATCATCAACGTGGATGTCACCGCCTACCTAGATGGCTATCACGGTGATAGCAATCAAACTTTCGAAGTCGGTGAAGTAAAACCCGAGGTTCACGATCTCATTGAACGCACTCGAGAATCACTCAACCGAGGCATGATGGTTATCGCTCCAGGGCGCGAAGTCAATGTTATTGGTCGAGCAATCGAATCATACGCAAAGCGTTATGGCTATGGTGTGGTTCGCGATTTCACCGGGCACGGCATCGGCGAAGCCTTCCACTCGGGCCTGATCATTCCCCACTATGACACCAAGCAGTATCGTGACGTCATGGAGGTAGGCATGGTCTTCACCATTGAACCAATGCTTACTCTAGGCACTCACCAGTGGGACATGTGGAATGACGGTTGGACCGTCACCACAAAAGACAAGAGCATCACAGCACAGTTTGAGCACACCATCGCAGTCACCGAAGACGGCTACGACATTCTGACGTTGGCATAGGAGAAAAATGGGAAAGAAAGTTGTCGGCATCGACATCGGGGGCACCGGCATCAAGGGTGCTTTAGTAGATGTCAAAAAGGGCGAACTAGTCAGCGACCGCATTCGCGTTGAAACACCAAAAGGTGGCAAACCCCGTGACATCGCGATGGCCGTCAATGGGATACTGGCCGAACTAGGCGTCAAAGAAAACGTGCCCGTCGGTATCTGCTTTCCAGCTGTTGTGCAGCATGGTGTTACAAAATCGGCGGCTAACATTTCTGACCAGTGGATTGGTTTAGATGCCGATGCACTTTTCACTAAACATCTAAAGCGACATGTGCACATACTCAACGATGCAGACGCTGCGGGGGTTGCGGAGGCCAAATTCGGAGCCGCCAAAAAGCAAAAGGGTTTAACCATCTTGACGACGCTTGGCACAGGAATTGGCGTCGCGTTGCTCTACAACGGAGAACTTATTCCAAACGCCGAACTTGGGCATCTGGAGATCGACGGCGTGGATGCCGAAACTATCGCCGCCTATTCTGCTTTAGAACGCGAAGGCCTTTCGTGGAACCAATGGGCAGCTCGACTCCAGGTTTACTACAGCAAGTTAGAGTCACTATTAGTGCCTGATTTGTTCGTGGTCGGCGGCGGGGTAAGCAAACAGCATGAGGAATTCTTACCGTTGTTGAAACTCAAAACCAAGATTGTTCCTGCCGAACTTAGAAATGCCGCGGGAATTATTGGTGCCGCAACTCTCGCACATAAGAATCGCGAAGATTAGTTGGAGGGTCGGCCGATACGCCGGGTTCTGTACTCCTTGCGGAGTGACGATCATCTATCTCGAATCGTAGTCGCCTACGATTTCTAGCAGCCTACCCGCTGACTTGACGAGCAGTCTCAAGCGTCAGCTGTCTGGCCTTGCTCCCGATGAGGTTTACCTAGCCGCCTCGATTACTCGAGGCGCTGGTGGTCTCTTACACCACCGTTTCACCCTTACCACCGAAGTGGCGGTTTGCTTTCTGTTGCACTTTCTCGCGGGTTTCCCCGGGTGGGCGTTACCCACCATCATGCTCTCTGGAGCCCGGACGTTCCTCGGTTTGCACCGCGATCGTCTGGCCGACCCATCCGCATCAATGCTACTTGCGCATAGGTGCAGGCTACAAGTGGTTAGTGTCGTTGACGGTGACAACTTCGACTGCTTGTTCTCCCCAGAGGCGCAGAATGGTCATCGAGCAAGGTGCGATTTGTGTTGACCAATAAGCCGAGGTTCCGCCCTCGTAGGCGTAGCGAACAAAGCCACGGATCGGCATCACGTGAGACACAACGACTACCGTCCGTCCGGCATGCTGTTCAACGATTCTCTTCCGAGCAGCCATCACTCGCGCATCGAAGTCCGCAAGGCTCTCACCATTTGGTGGCGCTACTTCCCATGAACCGCGCCAGGCTTCCCACTCGGAAGACCACCTTTCTTTTACTTCGGCGACGGTATGTGCGTCCCAGTCACCAAAACTAATCTCGGCTACGTCGGGTTCGGTTGACACAGAAAGCTGCAAATGTTGCGCGATGATCTGAGCAGTTTCCTGAGTGCGCTTGATTGGGCTAGCAACGATGGCGGATGCTGGTTTGAGGTGCCCGTACTGCCCGCTGACACCGAAAAGTGCAAGAGCTCTAGCCACTCGATTTGCGTCGCCTTTACCGGCATCGCTAAGACTCGGGTCTTCTCCACCTCGACCAGAAATTCGCTGAGTTTCGGTCAAATGAGTGCGACCATGACGCACCAAGACCACGGTGGTGAGTTTCTCAGTCACTTGACCAGGAGCGCGTACTGACGATGGAAGTTCATTGTTGAATTCAGGAATGCTTGGGTGCGTGGTGTTCACCGTGGTGTCAACCACACGAGAGAGCTCTTCATCCATTGCTCTGTTCGCCAGTGCGTCCGCGCGGTGATTTTCTTCACGCGGAATCCACTGGTAACTGACGTTCAAACTTGCTGCCACCGCTTGAACCTCAATTGCGAGAGTGCGCATGTCGGGGTGCTTAATCTTCCAGTTGCCACTCAGCTGCTCAATGACGAGCTTGCTATCCATGCGAACTTCTATGCGTGCCGCCGGCGCGATGCTCTTGGCCTCGATCAACGCTGCCTTGACCGCGTTGTACTCGGCGACATTGTTGGTTGCGACACCAAGGTAAATCGAAATCTCTCGAATAACTACACCCTTGTCGCCATCGATGATGACGGCGCCGGAACCGGCATTACCAGGATTACCTCGTGAACCGCCGTCAGCTTCGATGATTAGGTGCGAATACACTAGCGAACCAAAATAGCTGAGCAGTTAGGGCAGTAGGCAAGTTCATCGTGAGCGACCGAAGTTATGTCATCGAAAGCCGTTGACGTAAGCGCAATTCGGCACGCTCCACATTCACGGCCGGTCAGCGCACCAACCGGAATGCCTCTCGCCGCACGTTTGTTGTAAAGCTCAAGAAGTTCAGCAGCGATGCCCTTTACCAGTGCGTCTCGTTCCTTTGCGAGGTCTTGAAGTTGCTTTTCAATCTCGGCAAGGTTGTCAGACATGAGTGCTTCTTCTGAGCTCAGCACGTGGGCACACTCGTCTCGATTAGCAAGAGCCTCTTCAAATGCCGCATTGCAGCTTTCGAGGTTCTCCATAACTGCCAACTCTGCGTCTTCTAATGTCGATTTGCGTGTCTTAAGAGATTGGATCTCGTGCGAGATGCCCTCAACATCTTTCGCGTTCGAACTTGTTTGCAAACGTTCTTCGTCTCGCTGTATTCGCTGTTCCACCAAATCGAGATCAGCCTGGGCGCGTTTTAGTTCAACCTTGAGTTCATCAAGCTCGTAACGTCGAGCCAGCAGAACCTCATTTGCTGCACTCAACTTCTCGCGCGCCTGAGAAACCACCGAACCGCTGGCGTAAAGCATACGTCGCGCCTTGACCTCATCGATACGAATGTCGAGCATCGACAAAGCTAGTAAATCGCTCTGTTGCTGCGGTGTGGCTTTCAACGTTCTCTCCCGTTCAAGACAAAGTTCCATGGATCGGTGCTTAGTTTCGAAATTGCGAAACTGACTTCAGGATGCGCTTCGGCAAGTTGGCTCGAAGCAACCTCGAGCCAAAGTGATTCGGCAGCCCAGTGCGAAATGTCAATCAACGCCATAGGTTCATCACCGCGCGGACGCGAAATGGCGTCCAGAGTCACGTGATGGCGAAGATCTGAAGTGATGTAGACATCGGCGCCTGACTCGAATGCATTAGAGATGAATGCATCGCCAGCACCACCGCACAGAGCAACGGTCGAGATACTACGCGCAGGATCACCCGCAACCGAAATTCCTCTCACCGCGAATGGCAACAAACCAACTAGCGCCGCGGCCAAATCCTGAAGGGAAATCTCGTGACTAAGATGGCCTATGCGACCGTGCCCTTGTGTTTCAGTGGTTGGCGCCAGCGGTCTAATGTCTAGCAAGCCCAAACTTCGAGCGATGGTGTCGCTGACTCCGTTTTCTACGATGTCTGCATTCGTATGTGCTGAGTAGATTGAGATTTCGTCTCGCACTGCCTGTTGCAGCACTGAACCTTTAAGTGAATCCCAGTTAACCTCACTAGCGCCTTTTAACAAAAAAGGGTGGTGACTAAAAACGAAGTTCGCGCCAATCGATTTTGCTTCAGCAAGCACATCGGCAGTGACGTCCACAGTAAGAAGCACCTTAGAAACTTCAGTTGGGTGACTAACTGCAAAGCCCGGCGCATCCCAGTCTTCTGCTCCACTGAGTGGCCACAGACTTTCAATGGTCGAGACTAAATCATGAATTTGCATCGTCTACCCGAGAAACTCGGTGCCAGCAATTTGCGTGCGTCGCTCTTCAACACTGGCGATCTCTCGCTCCTGCTTCAAGATTCGCGGAATACCAGTGACAAAAGTCCAAAGTACAGAGCCGACGAATGCGATCGCGTAAGGGCTGAAACTTCCGAAAAACATGATTCCGTAAAGCTTGTTGCTGAGTAGACCGAAGAACGGAACTCCGGTGCCATCGACTAGTTCGACGCAGACAGCGACTATAGCGAGGTAGCCGATGATGGCGAAGATTCCAACACGGCCATAGAAGGCGTAGCCCTTCTTAAGCGAAACTTCGTGGAACGAACCATGGCGAATCAGGTTCTCGGTAAGCAGTACACCGACAAAAGCAAAGCATGGCACCAAGAGCACTGGAAGCAACTTCAGGCTTAGCTCGAGGGCACCAGGAATCAGAAGCATGCTCAATCCCAAAAGCGTGACAACAATCTGACGTAGCCACCAAGATCCGAGGAACGCTGTCTGCAAACTTTCATTTACTAGGTTGACTCCATCGGCCAGTAGCCAGATAGCACAAACAATCAACACAACCAACGATGCCGACGCGAACCAGTTTTGCGATTGGTAGATAAAGTCGGCGAAGGCGATTCCACCGGTGTACTTCAAAGTCGCAACGTAGGTGCTGATAGTCAACGTGGCAAAGACTGGAGCCGCAAACCAAATCGCAACGTTAGTCAAGATTGCGACATTAGCGGGAACGAAAGAACGATCGTTGCTCGCCTCGCCGAACCCAAACGCGAAGAGCGCTAGCCCTGCAATGGCCGAAGTGAGTAGAACTACCAGTGCTGGATCGATTGCGGTTTGGTTGCTTGAAGGCACTCCGGCAAGTGCCATGACTCCGATAACCCAAACAGCAGCCAAAGCCACCACGGTCCAGGTCAAAACTCTTCGAAGCACTCCGCTGATTGCACCTAAAGCTGCCGCCAATAGCATCGCAACAGCGGCAATAACTGTTTGCCAGTTGAAGATCGAAACCGGACTGAAGAAATCCGGAGCGCCAGCAATCAAGCCATTGCTTCCGGTCAGCCCAAGTGTGATTAGGGCCACCAGAGCAACCAGACGGCCGACGGTATTGAGCACACCAGGCACGATGGCACCGAATACTCCGAAACTCGCCCGCGAGAGCACCGAGACTGATGCATCAGCTCGACGGGAATAGCTTGTCTGAGTAAAGCGCACCAAAGTGGCAAGACCAAACCCGAGCACAGCAGCCAGCCAAACCGTGTAGAGCCCAGCACCTTGCGCCTTAGCCCAAAGGCTGAGCGTTAGTGGCCCCAGCACGGCCGTCAAAGGCAATGACCTGAATTGCTGAATCTGCAACTTGGCCACTCGGCGTTGTGGCTTCACCTTGGTAAGCACCGGCTCTGCTTTCGGAGCCGCCATCGGCTGGTGTTCGGCTTCTTCCTCAATCAGAACGTCTTCATCTGCAGAGGTTGAAAAACGCTGTTCGACCTCTTGAACGATAGTGTTCAAGGCGCTGGTCACCGAGAAATCGTCTTCAGCCAATTCGACCGGGCTAATAACTTCGGCTACTTGGATGGCTGGGGTCTCAGGCTCTTCGACGATGGGGTGCGCCGCGGTGGCGGCATCTGCCCCAATAGCCAGCAACTCGTCAAAAGTGAGTTCCTGTTCAAGAACAGGAGGAAGTTCAGTGGGTTGAGTCTCGACCACGCGGGAGGCCTGCCATTCGGCGAGGCGTTGTTCGTCTTCGGCTCGCAGCTGAGATTGCTCTTCGAGCAGGATCATGGCAGAGAGCATGCCGTCAGGAAGCTTTTTTGCCTCTTCGAGAGCGATTTCTAGCTCGGCGTCACTCATTGAGCGCGGTTGAGGCGGTTGGAACTCGGATTCTGCCATGTGAAAATCCTACTTGCTGATGAAAACTAAACCCCACAGCGTTAGGCACGAACTGTGGGCCCTACCGGGCTCGAACCGATGACATCCACGGTGTAAGCGTGGCGCTCTACCAACTGAGCTAAAGGCCCCGAAGACGCATGGAGCGTCTACGACCGAACTAGCCTATCGTATTTAGGCGGCGAGTGATGCCAATGCGCGCTGGTATTCGTCTAGCGAGCGGGCTTGCCCGACGGCCGTTACAAACTTAGAGACGATCTTGCCTTCTTTATCGATGACGAAGGTCGCACGGTTAGCGATTCCCGCTTCCTCAATGAAGACACCGTAAGCCTTAGCGGTAGCGCCGTGTGGCCAGAAATCAGCCAAGACGTTGAACTTATACCCTTCGGCTTCAGCAAATTGACGCTGAACAAACTTGCTGTCGACACTGATTGCCAACAGCTCAACATCAGCAGACTCGAAATCGGCGAAATTATCGCGAATCGAGCAAAGCTCACCAGTGCAGATGCCAGAGAACGACAGTGGATAAAAGACCAGGACCACATTTTTCTTACCCTTGAACTTTGAGAGGGTGACTTCTTCTCCGAATTGGTTGGTCAGGGTGAAATCTGGAGCGGCATCGCCGATAAGTAGAGACATGTGGGTCCTTTCTAAACCGTCATTAGTAACCGCCGAATCGGCGATTTACTTCCGAAAGCAATAAACTTTGTATTTGGATGGTTCACCAAACCTACCCGCAATTCTTTGTCTATCCCCCACGAAAGGGAGCACAGGTGTCTTCGAACAACTTCAACCGTCCTGACCAGGACCCAGAAGAAACTTCAGAGTGGATTGAGTCTCTAGACGCACTAACCGCAGCCGCAGGCCGCGATCGAGCAAAAGAGATCATGGAGTCGCTCTTGCGTCGCGCAAGCCAACTTCAGCTGAATGTTGCCGGCCCAACCACCACCGACTACATCAACACCATTCCAACCTCGGAAGAACCAAACTTCCCAGGAAACGAAGAACTTGAGCGTACATACCGCGCTTGGATGCGTTGGAACGCCGCAATGCTGGTTCACCGCGCACAACGTCCGGGTATTGGCGTTGGCGGTCACATCTCAACTTTCGCCTCTTCGGCATCACTATATGAAGTTGGATTCAACCACTTCTTCAAAGGTCACGACCACCCAGCGGGACCAGATCAGATTTTTATTCAGGGTCACGCTTCACCTGGCCCATATGCACGCGCTTTCCTTGAGGGTCGACTAAGCGCTGACCAGCTCGATGGTTTCCGCCAAGAGCGCTCACACACCGGTGGCGGACTGTCGTCTTACCCTCACCCACGCTTGATGCCAGAGTTTTGGCAGTTCCCGACCGTGTCGATGGGTATTGGGCCAATCAATGCCATCTACCAAGCTCAGTTCAACCGTTACCTGACTAACCGTGGTTTCAAAGATGCCTCGCAATCTCACGTTTGGGCGTTTCTGGGTGACGGTGAACTCGACGAAGTTGAGTCACGTGGTGCGCTTCAGCTAGCTGCCAACGATGGTCTCGACAACCTCACGTTCGTGGTTAACTGCAACCTACAACGTCTCGACGGCCCGGTTCGCGGCAACGGCAAAATCATTCAAGAACTCGAGGCATTCTTCAAGGGTGCCGGTTGGAATGTAATCAAGGTTGTTTGGGGTCGCGAATGGGACGACCTTCTTGCACGTGACACCGAAGGTGCTCTCGTTGAGTTGATGAACAACACTCCAGACGGCGACTACCAAACTTACAAGACCGAAAACGGTGCTTTCATTCGTGAAAACTTCTTCGGTCGCGACCCTCGCACTTTGAAGTTGGTCGAAAACATGACCGACGACCAGATCTGGGGTCTAAAGCGCGGCGGTCACGATTACCGCAAGATCTACGCTGCCTATAAAGCTGCAGTCGAACACAAGGGGCAGCCAACCGTGATTCTGGCTAAGACCATCAAGGGTCACACTTTGGGTAAGTCCTTCGAAGGTCGCAACGCTACACACCAGATGAAGAAGTTGACTCTCGATAACCTCAAGAGCTTCCGCGACGAACTTCGCGTTCCAATTTCAGACGCCGCGTTGGAAGCCGATCCATATCAACCGCCTTACTTCCACCCTGGACACGACGCGCCAGAAATTCAGTACCTGCATGAACGTCGTCGCGAACTCGGCGGTTACCTGCCTGAACGTCGCAGCAAGTACGTTGATTTCGCACTACCTGAAGACAAGACATATGCAGTCGCCAAAACCGGTTCTGGCACTCAAGAAGTGGCAACCACAATGGCATTTGTGCGTCTCATGAAAGATTTGCTGCGCGCAAACGGATTCGGTGAACGCATTGTTCCAATCATCCCTGACGAAGCTCGCACCTTCGGTATGGATGCGTTCTTCCCTACCGCTAAGATTTACAACCCGAAGGGTCAGCACTACATTTCGGTAGACCGCGAATTGCTGCTTTCGTACAAGGAATCTGAAGCAGGACAAATTCTGCACACCGGCATCAACGAAGCAGGTTCGGTTGCGGCCTTCACCGCTGCCGGTACTGCATACGCTACTCACGGCCAACCGATGATTCCGATCTACGTGTTCTACTCGATGTTCGGTTTCCAGCGCACCGCAGACGCCATCTGGGCTGCAGCCGACCAAATGTCGCGCGGTTTCATGGTGGGTGCGACTGCTGGTCGAACGACACTAACCGGTGAAGGTCTTCAGCATGCCGATGGCCACTCACCGGTACTCGCTTCAACCAACGCTGCTGTGGTTTCTTATGACCCTGCTTACGCTTACGAAATTGGGCACATTGTGCGCGCCGGTATCGAGCGCATGTACGGCAACAGCCACCCAGACCCGAACGTGATTTACTACCTCACCGTTTACAACGAGCCGATCGTTCAACCTGCGGAGCCTGAGAATGTTGACGTTGAAGGTATCAATCGAGGTATCTATCAACTGAACCAGAACCAGCACCCGGGTCACAAGGCCAACATCCTCGCATCTGGTGTTGCAGTTCCTTGGGCGCTCGAAGCACAAAAGCTCCTTCAGGACGACTGGGGAGTTTCGGCAGATGTCTGGTCGGTAACCTCTTGGTCTGAACTACGTCGCGACGGACTCGCTCATGATGAAGCAGTGTTCCTCTACCCTGGCACCAACTTCCAGAAGCCATATGTACACCAAAAACTTTCGAGTGCGGTTGGTCCGTTCCTAGGTGTCAGCGACTACATGCACGCTGTGCCAGACATGATTAGACCTTGGGTACCAGGCGACTATGCGACATTGGGTGCAGATGGCTTCGGCTTCTCTGACACACGTGCCGCGGCGCGACGAGCCTTCAAGATCGACGGACCGTCTATTGTGGTTCGCGTTCTAGAGCAACTAGTTGCACGCGGTGAGGTTGACGCTTCGCTACCTGCGGCAGCAATCGAACGCTACCGACTTCACGATGTAACAGCAGGCACAAGTGGTTCAGCTGGCGGCGAAGCCTAAGAAAGCAACTCTCGATTGGCTTCGCTCAATTTCGGGCGAGCTAGCCACCGCTACCCTGAAGCAACTCGACGAAACTTTGCCGTGGTATCGCGACATGCCTCCCGCTCGACGCAGCGCAGTAGGTCTTGTGGCTGGCGCGGGTATTCAGTCATTCGTCGCATGGTTTGAAGATCCAACTTCACAACCCTGGGTGGCAGCCGATGTGTTCGGCACTGCACCCCGCGAATTGCTTCGCTCTATCTCCCTGCAAGAGACTCTTCAACTGATTCGTGTTGTTGTGAACGTAGTAGAAGAGCGAGTCGTCTCTCAAGACCCAAGCATGCGAGAGGCAGTGCTGCTGTACTCGCGCGAAATCGCCTTCTCTGCCGCAGACGTTTACGCAAAGGCCGCCGAAGCTCGTGGGCTTTGGGATGCACGTCTCGAAGCGTTGGTCGTTGATTCGATTATTTCGGGCGAACAAGAAAACGAACTATCGTCTCGCATCGCCGCCCTTGGTTGGCGAGCTCAAGGATCTGTTTTAGTTTTTGTCGGCTCGAACCATTCAGCGTTTGATGAGGATGCAGTTCGACGCACTGCACGCAAGCTCAACATGGATGTGCTGATCGGTGTGCAAGGGAATCGCATTTTGGTTGTGGTTGGTCGAATACCACTCGAAGGCGAAGAAGAGCCGAAGAGCAGCTTCCGTTTTAGCGAATTGGTCGGCCACTGCGAGCCGTTCTTTGGAGCCGGCACGATTGTTATCGGCCCAGAGGTAGCTAGCATCAACTTGGCTCACAGTTCCGCGAAAGCTACTTTGGCTGCCTACGCAGTGGTGAAAACTCTGACGAAGAAGCCTCGTGTGCTTGGCGCCGATGAGCTACTGGCTGAGCGCGCATTGGCGGGTGACACGCTGGCAAAAAACACTCTCGTTGATCGCATGTATCGCCCTCTGGCAGAAAATGCTCCAGAGTTATACCAAACCCTTCAGGCATACCTAGACAACGGGCGCTCACTAGAAAACACTGCCCGTGAAATGTTTGTGCACCCGAATACGGTGCGCTATCGTCTCAAGCGCATCGCCGAACTACTGGGCTGGGACCCAACCGGCGCTCGTGAAGCCTTTGTGCTGCAGGTAGCACTCGTGCTTGGATCAATGACCACGCCAAGCGGAAAGCAGAAAGGTAAACTTGACTGATGCTGATTCTCGCTTGCCCGGGTCAGGGCGCTCAATCCCCTGGCTTTCTTTCCCCTTGGCTAGAAATCCCTAGTTTCGCTACGACTCTAGGTGAACTGTCTGAGGCCTGCGGCATCGATTTGGTCAAGCATGGAACCATGAGTGATGCAGACACCATTC
>CAWULM010000006.1:0-19268 GCA_963923635.1 uncultured Micrococcales bacterium
CAGAGCTTAACCTCTTTGAGTACATTGATCATCTCCTGATCAGTTAAACCATCTCTTGCGAGAGAAAGATTGGCTCGCACGGTATTAGAAAAAACGTGTGGCTGCTGTTCTAGGTAACCAAAGCGTGACGTTAGTGACTCTCTCCTATACTCACTAATCAAAATTCCATTTAGCTTCACCTGGCCTGAGATCGGAAGGTGACCAGCTAGTCCTAACCCGAAGCTTGACTTACCAACTCCAGAAACCCCAGCGATAGCGACGATGTCACCAGCGACGATGAGACCAGAAGAAATTTCGGCAGCAATTCGGTCTGTTCCATAGTTAACGGAGTATTCGCCGCCGACTTGGATTTCTTCGAGTTCACCCAAGGTATTACCAGCAAAGCGGTGCCCTACTGACTGCTCAAACTTCGCCAAACTGGCCCTCGCCACTCTGGATCGCCACCACGCCGAAATGGCATTCGGCAGCGGTAAGTGAAGTTCCAATATCGCCAATTGGGTCAAAATCAAAACCACCATGTTGACCCGGGATAACGCTCCGAGCCCTTGCGCGGCGCTGGCACAATAGGCATTCGCAACGATGGACGCAGCAGCAGTGATCAGTAGTGTCATTTGAGAGAAACCGGACAACCAGGCAGATTTGGCTGTTGCCCGATTTGCAGCGGACGTGCTCTGGTGGAGCCGTTCAGAATAGGCGTCAGCCTGCCCCAAAGAGCTAAGCAACTTGAAGTTCTCAAGTAGCACTAGGGTATCTTTGGCGACTACCGAGCGATGCTTGAATACGACAGATTCGGTCAAGACCGCCGAACGCCAGGCGATAAAGGCACTTACCAGTGCGCCAAAGAACCAAATCACTATGGTTGCCAAGGCTGAAGAAGGCAGTAACCAAAATTGGAGCACTGCACCGGCAATCCAGGCTGTGACCACTTGAACGATTGCAGGCCAAAACCTGAGTTGATCTTCCCTCGCTGTATCCAAATCTGCAACGACTGAAGACAAAGCTTCCCCACGACCAAACGAGCGAACCCCGAAAGGCAATCTCTGCACCATTTTCTCGAAAAGATTGCGTTTATCAACGCCTAACATGCGGAAAACCGCATCATGGGTTAGCAAACGATCGGTATAGCGCAGCGCGGCTTTAGCGATAGCAAACGCGCGAACGCCAACTACAGCTAGAGAAAGATACATAATCGATGGCATCTCGGCAGCCCTGGATATCAGCCACGCTGAAACACCCAGAAGTGAAATTGTTGCAACAGCTTGCAAGGCCCCAATCAACTGGGCAAAGCGCAGACGCCAAGCACTAGACACGAGCCTTCACCACCTGAGTTGCCTCGAATGTGAAACGTGGGTCATGACTGGCAATAACCAATCGCCCGCTCCCCGGCATCGCTTTCTTCAAGTTTTCCGAAAACTGCTGCACTCGCTTGTCGTCGATGCTCGAGGTTGGTTCGTCTAACACCAAGATTTCACAATTAGCGTGAAAGAACCTGTAGAGCGTTCGCGCAAGCGCAATGCGTTGAATTTGCCCACCAGAAAAACCGCGACCATCGGCTGAAATTGGTGCATTTAAATCGACGTCATCTAAGACAGCAATTTTCACCGACTTTTCCAAAATTTTATTGTCTACGGAACGGCCAAAAACAATTTGATCGTGAACGTTCTCGGTGGGTAGCAAAACAGAACGCTGCGGCATCCACGCGCATTTTGACATTCTCTCTGTTGAGGTTCCCAGCCTAGAAAAGCGAGCACCCTCCCTTACACCGACGAGTTCTTCTATCAGCGTGGACTTACCCGAACCGCTTTCACCCGTAATCTGTATAACTCCATGGTTCAACTCAATCTCTTCACTCGAGTTGAAGCCTTCCTCCACGAAATCAAGAATTTGAAAAATGTCTTCAGCTGCCTGAATTCCTTCCGATGCTGCATGAAAATTGGCCCCTACAGCACGAATTGGCGAGAATAATTCTGGAGCAAGAATCAGGACGAATAGCGCTAACCCAAGAAGCATTTTCCCGTCGAGCAGACGGAGCCCTATCGATACCGCGACAATTGCTACGGACAAACTAGAGAAAAGCTCAAGCGCGAATCCCGACAAAAACGAAACGCGTAGCACCTTCATGGTTGCAAGGCGATACTTTTCACTAACTTTTTCAATTTGAGCGCCTTGGCGATTTTCCCGACCAAATACTTTGAGAGTCAACATCCCCCGAAGCAACTCTAGGAAGTGTGAATTGAGTTGCTGCATTGCAAGCCACTGCCGGTTTTGTACGGCTCTAGTGGCCCACCCAATCAAGATCATGAAAACCGGGATTAGCACCAAGGTGACGGCAATCAACCCAGCAGAGATTGGGTCGGTGACAGCAAACACCAACAGCAGCACCGGAATCGAAATTGCCGCAGAAACCAACTGAGGCAAATACTTACTGAAATAGGCGTCTAGTCCGTCAAGCCCCCTGGTCAGCAGAAGCTGGTGTTGGGCATCGCTGCTTACCCCAATTGACCCTAACCGCGAAAGTTTTGCAAGCACCTTGTCGCGCAACCCGTTTTTCGTGGCTTCGACTGTCCGATTGGCTAGAACGTCTGAAATGACGAGCGCTATGGCCTTCCCCGAAAAACCAATGATCGTGATCGACAAAAGCCAGTTCATTCTCGAAGAGTGCTGAGCGTAAAACAGGTCAGCAATCAGGGTGGCTAGACCGTAAGCGATAGCCAGATTGAATAGCACCCCCAAGGATGCCAAAACGGCACTACCGGCTATGAACCAGCGTGCCGCCTTGGCTTCACGAAGGAGTCTCGGATTGAGCGGCTTAATGCTCTCCTCCTTCGATCTTTCCTAGTGCGATGCTACAGGAATCGACTTGCGGGAGATTCGCTTGCGGAATACCCAGTAGGTCCACCCTTGGTACACGAGAACCACCGGTAGACATATCGCAACCACCCAAGTCATAACGGTCAAGGTGTAAGGAGTCGATGACGCATTATCAATGGTGAGGCTGAAAGCCGGATCAGTTGTTGATGGCAACACGTTTGGATAGAGCGATGCGAAAAGAGCACCAACCGCAAATACAACCGTGACCAGCACCAGACTGAATGCAACTCCGTCGCGCTTCATGAGGTTTGCAAACTGACCAAGGATGAGTGCCACCGCTGCAATAGCTGCTAGCACCAATCCAATCATCGAGAAGTGTGCCACCAGAGTCCACACAAGGAAAGTTGCTGCTAATACCGTCGCAACCAGGGCAACCTTAGTGACAAGCGCTCTAGCTCGATCACGAATGTCGCCATCGGTCTTGAGGACCACGAAGAGCAGACCGTAGGTAAAGAACAGCGTCAAAGTTACGAGGCCACCAAGCAAACCGTAAGGGTTAAGCAGAGTGAACAGGTTGCCTGTATAAATGTGGTTCGCATCGAGTGGGACACCTTGAACAATGTTTGCGAAAGCGACACCCCAGAGAAGTGCAGGCAGTGCAGAGCCAAAGAAAATCATCCAATCGAAGGTGTTCCGCCATTTCGATTCAGGGTTTTTGCCTCGGTATTCGAATGAGACACCACGGGCAATGAGAGCCACCAAAATCAGAAGAAGAGCCAGGTAGAAACCGCTGAATAGTGATGCGTACCACTCAGGGAACGCTGCGAACAAGCTTGCACCTGCTACCAGAACCCAGGTTTCATTCAAGTCCCAGACCGGACCGATCGTGTTGATCAGTACTCGTTTATCGACATCGTCTTTGCCGAGGAAGGGAAGAGCCATTCCAACGCCGAAGTCAAAGCCATCGAGCACGAAATAACCAATAAACAGGAACCCAACAATGAGGAACCAAATCTCATTTAGTTGCATGACTTGTTTTCCTTTCTTTCTAGTAAGCGACAGCTAGTTCTTCAGAAGGTGTCTCAACCTTCTTGGTGTCAGGAATGCCAGCTTTTACGGCTTTTAGTAGCAACCTGAATTCCACAACTGCGAGAATTCCATAGACTGCCGTGAAGACGATGAGTGAAATGAGCACATCGACCGCGGAAACACCAGGTGAAACTCCATCAGCTGTTTTCATGAGTTTGAAAACAATCCATGGTTGACGTCCCATCTCGGTGAAGATCCAACCTACCGAGATACCAAGCAGAGGCAACGGTGCGGCCCAGATTGCGACATTCCAAACCCAGGCAGGCAGTTTGTTGCGGCCTTTTCGGGTGAGGAAGAGCCCGACAATGGCAACCAAACCACCTAGTGCGCCAAAGCCCATCATCCATCGGAATGACCAGTAAGTAATCCAGATGACTGGCATGTAGTTTCCTGGGCCGTAAAGCTGGGTGTACTGAGCTTGCAGGTCATTCAAACCCTCAACTGTTCCATCTAGAGTGTGGGTCGAAAATAGTGAAAGCAGATTTGGAATGCGAATGCTCCATAGCTCCGACGAACCATCAGGTGTGCCCCAGGTGAAGATGCTGAAAGATGCTGGACCGGCAGTGTTGTAGAGAGCTTCTGCGGCCGCCATTTTCATCGGTTGAGTTTGAACCATTGCAAGACCCAGGCCGTCACCGGTAACCAAAGTTCCAATGCCACCAACCAGCAAGCTCCAGAGTCCTAAGCGAACCGAAGACATCATTTCGGCGACATGCTGACTACGCTTCAAGTGGTATGCAGCAACTGCAACAATGACAGCTCCAGCAAACATAATCGAAGCGGTTACGGTGTGCGGAAACTGATTCAACGCGACCTTATTTGTGAGCACGGCACCGATATCGGTTAGTTCGGCACGGTTCTTGACCTTGTTGATGGTGAAGCCAACTGGGTTTTGCATGAACGAGTTTGCAGCCAAAATGAAGTAGGCCGAGAGCAGCACGCCGACCGCGGTCATCCAAATGGTTACTAGGTGAACTCCACGGCTTAGTCGATCCCAACCGAAAATCCACAGACCAATAAAGGTTGCTTCGAAGAAGAAGGCCAGCAATCCCTCCATTGCCAGTGGCGCGCCAAAGATGTCGCCAACAAATCGGGAGTAATCTGACCAGTTCATGCCGAATTGGAATTCCTGCACGATTCCGGTTACCACACCCATCGCGAAGTTGATCAAGAAAATGTTCCCGAACAACTTGGTCAGCTTCAAGTACTTTTCATTGTTGGTTCGGTACCAAGCCGTTTGAAGTAAAGCCACCAGGATAACCATTCCAATGGTTAGGGGCACGAACAGGAAGTGGTAGACCGTGGTCAATCCGAATTGCCAACGAGAGAGATCTAGAGTGCTTAAGTCACTTAAAGCATGACCTGCATGGACCATCATTTTCTCCTATCTGAGTGTTCCAATAAATCATTTGTATCCGAACGACTTTTCTAAATCAACAAAGGTGACCCTAACCTTGCCCAGCGTGTCGCGGTCTATGTGCGAGTATTTCCTAGAGGTTTACATGTGCGGAAGATTCGTTGTGGCTCGCTCGGTGGGCGAACTGCTTACCATTTTTGAGGTCGATGAGGTGGTCGGCGAAGTGCCTGGGGTTTCTTTCAACATTGCACCGACTCAAAACATCGCAATCATTGTTGATCGCGCATTTGAAAAAGCCGAAGATGGCTCCCCTGTTGGTGAACTGCAACGTGAACTGCACGCGGCGCGCTGGGGCCTGGTGCCACGTTGGTCTAAGGGCCCGGGCGAAGGCGCTCCCCTAATCAACGGCCGCATCGAGACACTTCTTGAAAAGCCGTCATTCAAAGAATCGGTGATTCGACGTCGCTGCGTGATTCCGGCTTCCGGTTATTACGAGTGGCATGTGGCCGCCGATGGAAGCAAACAGCCTTATTACATCAACGCCGGAGAAGACGGCATGTTAGCGCTGGCCGGGCTGTTCGAGTGGTGGCGCGACCCATCCAAGGCCGACAACGACCCGACTCGCTGGCTGCTTTCAGCCACAACGCTAACCAAGCACACCGCCCCTGAGCTTGAGCACATTCACGATCGAAATCCGGTGCTATTGAACGCCGAAACCTTCGACGCCTGGATCGACCCACACATTGAAGGTGACCAAGAGCTCTTGGATGTCGTAGCCGCAGGATCGAACCAGGTGGCCAGCGAAGTTCTGTTTCACAAGGTCAGCACCGAAGTTGGCAAGGTTCGAATCAATGAACCCGAGCTAATCCGCCCTATTTAGCCCCAACCTTCAAGGTTTACTTTAGGTTTTCTACCCCCAAATTTGCATGTCCGTGGGTCTTCCTACACTCTAGTTATTCGAACAAATGTTCGAATAGATTGGAGTTCGAGCATGGTCCAGGTAGACGAGAAAGTAACCGTGGCAGTGACTCAAAATGGGCAGCCGATTGGCTTTATTTGGCGCAATGACAGCTATGTGGTGACCGAAAAACCAGAGCGTTGGTTTGCCCGCAAACCGTGGTGGAACGAAGCCAACCGAGTCAACAAAGGCGCCGGCCAAAGCGCGCTTGAGGTTGAAATCTGGCGCCTGCTAGCCATCGACGCAGCGGCCAAGAAAAAGACTCAGTACGAATTCATCCACTGCCCCGACGACAACACCTGGCGCATGGTGCGCATCTACTAACCATGACTTTCACCCACCTGCACGTTGCTTCAGCATTTTCGGGTCACTACGGAGTGACCCGACCAGAGTTGCTTGCCGAAGCTGCCGCAGCCGAAGGTGCAACCGCCCTTGCGGTGACCGATCGAAACGGCCTCTACGGCGCGGTGAAGCACATCGGTGCTTGTTTGCAACTGGGCATCGACCCAATTGTTGGCGTCGACCTGTTGGTCACCGAAACCGATGGAGAAGAACTCGGGCGGGTCACCATTCTGGCCCACGGAAACGATGGCGGTTTAGGTTGGGCCGCCCTTTGCAAAATAACCTCTGCAGCGCATAAGAGTGCGAAGCGCAAAAAAGAAGTGTCAATAGACATCGAAAGCCTTTCTCGGTTGGCTATTCACGATGGAGTCGCACTGGTGACAGTGCTACTCGGCCCAGAAAGCAATTTCGGCAACGCCACCCTAAGCGGCAATCGCAACATCGCGGCGGGGCGACTGCTGCGCTGGCGAAAAGCATTACAAACCACCGGCAGCCTCGGTGTCGAAATAGTAAGTCACATCACCGAACCTGGAACCTCACTCTGCAACATGCAGGCTCATCGCATGATTCAAATAGCCGACGCAATGGGCATACCGACTGTGCTAACCAACGCTGTTCGCTATCTGCAACCAGACGACGCACTAACCGCAGATGTGCTTGACGCCGCTCGACACCTAGAACCACTCGGGCTGTTTCAACCCCAACCAAATGCTCAAGCTTGGTTGAAGCCTGCCCACCTTATGAGAGAACTCGCAAGAGAAATCTGCCAAGACGATTCGAGAGCCGAACTATTACTCAAATCAACCGAACAGTTAGCCAACCGTTGCCGATTAGACCCACCAAATGATTGCGGCTGGGGTAAACCAAAAACTCCAGAGAAAGCTTTGCTGGGCATAGACGGAAACCCCTTCGAAGTTCTTTGGCAACGTAGCAATGCCGCCGTCGAATGGCGCTACCCAAACGCAGACGATGCAACTCTCACCAAGGTTCGTCACCGATTGAGCCAAGAGTTGATCACCATCAACCGACTAGGTTTTGCAACCTACTTTTTAACGGTTGCCGATGTTGCACAAATGATTCGTGACATGAAAATACGCACCGCCGCCAGAGGCTCGGGTGCCGGTTCACTCACCAACTATTTGCTCGGCATTAGCGGCGTAGATCCAATCGAACATGACTTACTATTCGAACGATTTCTGAGCGTCGAACGCACCAGTTTGCCCGACATCGACATCGATGTTGAATCGGCTAGACGACACGACATTTATCGAGCAATCTTCAAACGCTACGGCAGCAATCGAGTCACCTTGCTCTCAATGCAATCTACCTACCGCGGTCGCGGAGCAATGCGTGATTCAGGTCTAGCTCTCGGGCTCGAAGATGATGAGATCGACGACATTGCAAAAAACATGTGGCGATTCAGTGCTCGGTCATTTAGAAATGCAATTGCGGTAAAACCAGAACTAGCAACACTAGCAACCCAGCTTGAAGAAGACCGACGCATGAACCTCATGGTCGACATCACCGAAAGACTCGACCGACTCCCTCGACATATATCGATGCACCCCTGTGGCGTGATTCTGGGTGACGAAAGCTTGCTAAACCTAACCCCCGTTGAACCCAGCGGCCTAAACCTGCCAATGAGCCAATTCGATAAAGACGACATGGATCCAATGGGGATGCTGAAGTTAGACGTACTGGGTGTTCGCATGCAAAGCGCAATGGCATACGCGGTAAAACAAATTGAACTCACCCGCGGCGAAGCAATAAACCTAGACGCAATCGCAAAAGACGACGCAGAAACCTTTAGAACAATACGAAGCACAAATACGCTCGGCATGTTTCAAATTGAAAGCCCGGGTCAGCGAGAACTAACCGGCAAACATCAACCGACCGAGTTCAACGACCTAACCATTCAGATTTCGCTGTTCAGGCCTGGCCCAATGAAGGGCAACATGATTGCGCCATACCTAGACCGTCGGCACGGGTTCGAAACGCCCGAATACATTCACCGCGACCTAGAACCCATACTGCGCGAAACCTACGGTGTGGTCATCTTTCACGAGCACGTGTTGCGCATTTTGAACACCATGACCGGCTGCGGTTTAGCTAAAGCCGATGAGTTTCGAAGAAGCCTAGAACACCCGAAGCTGGCCCCTCAGGTAAAGCAGTTTTTTCACGAAAATGCTCGCAAACGCGGTTATTCGGATGAAGTGATTGCAAAGGTCTGGGAAATTCTCGAAGGGTTTGGCTCATTCGGCTTTTGCAAGGCCCATGGTGCGGCGTTCGCTCTGCCCACTTATCAAAGCGCATGGCTGAAAACCCACTACCCTACCGAGTTCATCGCTGGGCTAATGACTCACGACCCGGGCATGTACCCACGAAGACTGCTGCTCGCCGAAGCTCGTCGACTCGGCGTAAAACTACTTCCGCTAGACATCAATAAATCGACCAACGAATATTTGGTGCAACCGACAGAGCGAATAACCTCCGACCCGAACGAACCAAACGTCGGAGTGCGCATGTCACTCACCGAAGTTCAAGGCATTAGCGAAACCGAAGTGCAGCGAATAATCGAAGAGCAACCATTTGCTAGCGTTGCCGATTTTTACTTGCGCGCTAAACCTAGCCGCCGAACACTGGAGCGCTTGGCAATGGTTGGTGCACTAGACGAACTGGCCGGGGTTGATCGGCACACCCGAGGCGATATCATCAGTCGAATTCGTGAACTGAACTCCGTAATCAAGAGACCAACCATCGATCCAAATCAACCAATGCTCGACTTAGAAGTGATCGAGCGAATGCCTACGGGTAATCAAGATTTCAGCGCCGAAGAGAAAGTGCAACGTGAACTCGAAATCTTGAAAATGGATGTTACGCAACATGCACTCGAAGAATATCGCGAAATGCTAGATGAGATGGGCGTCATACATTCGAGCGAACTAGTGAGCTTGAGAGGTAAAACAGATGTACTAGTGGCTGGCGTGCGAGTTGCAACCCAAACTCCGCCAATGCGCTCAGGTAAGCGAGTAGTTTTTATCACACTCGATGACGGCTACGGCTGCTCTGATGCAACCTTCTTCGATGAAGCCCAACAGCGCTGCAGTCAAATACTTTTCAACAACAGATTGCTGGTGATCGCCGGCAAAACCAGACGCACCGGAGTCAAGGGTGTTTCGATCATGGCCGAAAACGCGTGGGATCTACGAGAACTTTGGCAACAGTGGCAAGCGAAAAAGAAGGCCGGTTAAGCAACCTGAATTGACCGCTTAGCAAGACCCATGAAATAACCATCGATCTTGGTTTCAGGAGCTGCTTCTAGGTCTTTACCCGCGCCAAGTGAAATAAACAAAGGTGTGAAGTGTTCAACCGTCGGGTGAGCGTAAGGCATTCCAGGAGCTTCGTGTCGATAGTTGATCAAAGATTCGATGTCGCCCTTCGCAAGTGCACCAGCTGCCCAGTGATCGAACTCAGCTGACCAAGACGGTGCATCGGCATTCACGCGCCAGTCGCGAATGAATGGCAGACCGTGAGTCATAAAGCCAGAGCCAACAATCAGTACCCCATGTTCACGCAACGGACGTAGACGCTGACCGAGTTCGATTAGCTTGACTGGGTCGTGAGTCGGCATAGAAAGCTGCACCACCGGAATGTCTGCCTCGGGGTACATAACCTTGAGTGGAACCCAGGCCCCGTGGTCCAGCCCACGGCTGCTGTGACGGTGAAGTGGCTCATTGTCAGGCATGAGGCTAGCAACCAGGTCACCCAGTGCAGTGGCATCGGGGGTTTCGTATTTCATGTTGTAGAACTTCGGTGCAAAACCACCGAAATCGTAAATCAGCGGAGTACCGGCAGCGGTCGCCGAAATCGAAATTGGCGCCGATTCCCAGTGAGCCGAAACGATGACAATACCCTTCGGCTTTTCGATCTTCGATGACCAGTCAGCAAGCTGACTCATCCAGAGTTCGTCGTCGAGTAGCGGCGGAGCGCCATGGGAAATGTATAAAACAGGTGCAAGCGATTCGGTCACGATTTAAGTAAATAGCCCTTTACTAGCAAAGTCAAGGACGACTTGACTGAAATTAGCCTGTTTTTACTCGGCTTTTGCCAAGAAATCGGCCAAAATTGCCTCTGTAGCCGAACTTCCGACCCTAGTTGCCCCAGCCTCAAGCATGTCCACCAGGCTATCCAGGTCCCGAATTCCCCCGGAAGCCTTGACCCCCAGGCGATCTCCCACACATTTCTTCATAAGTTCGATGTGGTGAACCGTGGCCCCTTCACTGGCAAACCCGGTTGAAGTCTTTACGTAATCTGCCCCAGCAGCTTCACTGAGCTCACAGGCTTTGACAATCTGCCCATCATTGAGCAGGGCGGTTTCGAAAATTACCTTCAGGATCACCTTCGGATTAGTGTCTTTAGCTGCCGAAACCACCTCAGCGATGTCGGAGAGCACTAAATCATGGTTGCCTTCTATCAGAGCGCCCACATTCAAGACCATGTCAAGCTCGAGACAGCCGCCGCGTACCGCCTGGATGCTCTCGAAAACCTTGGTTTCGGTAGTAGTTGTCCCATGTGGAAACCCGATGACGGTGGAAAGCTCAACTGGCGTTCCGGCCAGAAATTCAGAGGCAATTTTGACGTCCCCTGGACGAATGCAAAGGCTGGCCACACTGTGTTTCAAGGCGGTTTGGGCCCCAAGTCGAACATCGGCCGAGGTGTGATCTGGCTTGAGCACAGAGTGGTCGATTGCTGAGGAGATTTGACGCAGTGTGTAGCCGCGATATAGCTTTTCCATGGCTCTAGTCTAGACACCCCCAAAATCCCCCAGAATGCGCGTTTCATGGTATCAATTAACAGGGATGTGACGAATCACATATAGATGTAACGAAACATTGTTGGTTTGCTTCGAGGGGAAGTCATGAACAAGAACGTGGTGGTGCGTGCTTTACTGGCACTTGCACTCGTTTTTGGCATCATCCCAGCTACTTCTATCGCTGCGTCTGGCGCGGCTCCAACCTTCTACGCTTTCAACAATGGCAAGATTCGTTTTGGTACCGGTAGCGAAAACTCAGTCAACGCAACGGGTCAGTTGCAACAGCCTTTTTATCTTTCTGGTAGCACCTGGTACAAACTGACCTACTCCTCGTATCCGCTAGACATGCAGATTGCAACGGGCGGCGATGGCACCAGTGACTGGAACATAAACGGAACCACCATCAACACTCAAGCCGGCACGTTCGCTACAGCGATTTCTGGTTTGAACATTGACTACTCCGGCTTTGTGAGCACCGGCGCTGTTGGTGCTGGTGTAGCAGGTTACGGAACGGTGATTGCAACTGCGAACCTCACGGTCGGAACAGCAACCTTCCAGCTAACCAACACTTTCACACTCGGGCAAAGTGACAGCTACATGCAGATCACCACGAGTTTGAAAAACACCGGCGCTGCCACAGCAACCAACACTCGCGTTTGGGTTGGTAACCGTGACGACTGGATCGGCAACACAGATAGCCCAACAAAAACCAAAGGTACGTTGAGTGCGGCCAATGGCTTCACTGCAATCACTAGCGCAGCAACTCGAGCACCGGCACTAAAAATTTCTACAGGTAGCGAAGGTGTGTTGTTTTATTCGACCAACTCTCGCGCAAACACTTCTATCAACAACTGTTGTTCGTTCACAAACGCAACGAACCAAAACCCGACGACATCGTCCATCACGCTAACCAACGATGGTTCCTATGCGCTTTACATGCGCCTCAACGACCTGGCCCAAAATGACAGTGACTCATTCAGCTGGTACTACGCAGCAGGTGCGATTGCCGACCTCACCACGGTTATCAACCAAGTTGCTCAAGCTGCAGCTTCTTGGACAGACCAAACCATCGCTAGCACCTGTGTGCTCAACGCCGCTTACTCAGATCAGGTCACCGCATCTGGAACCGGAACAATTACGTATGCAGTAGCCAGCGGATACACGCTTCCTGCCGGACTGAGCCTGAACACTTCGACGGGTGCAATCACAGGTAACCCGACCACGAACGGCGTTTACACTTTCCGAATATCATCAACCGCTGTTTCTGGTAACACCAGTGCCTCCGCGACAACCGGTGACCTTACGCTGACAGTTGGAACCGCTCCAGTTCCCGGAACAACCACTATCACGTCTCCACTGACGCAAAATGCTGCCTATTCAAGCACAGTCAGCGCCACCGGATACCCAAGTCCAACATTCTCGATTCAGTCTGGCTCGTTACCTGCAGGTCTCACTCTAAACGCAAGCACCGGTGTGGTTTCGGGAACGCCAACCACGGTAGGCTCGAGCACTTTCACCATTCGCGCCACCAATGCACTGGGCTCTGTTGACTTCACCTCTCAAACGGTTTCAGTTACCGCCGCCCCAAGTTTCACCGATTCAACCGTCAACGCTCGCGCAACGAAATCGGTTGCCTACTCTGATGCGATTGTTGCGTCTGGTTCGCCCTCCCCTACCTACACGGTCGCAAGTGGATCTTTGCCAACCGGCCTAACCCTCAACTCTTCAACAGGCGCTATTACTGGAACCCCAACGACAACGGGTGACTTTTCGTTCACGATCACCGCGACAAATACCTACGGTTCGGTAACCACCTCAACGCTTTCGATTCAAGTTGGCTCTAGCCCGGTTGAATCAAGCGCACAGACTCCAAGAGTTGGCTACGTCGGCGTTGCCTACAGTCAGAGCACAAACGTAACGGGTTTCCCACTTCCTACATATGCCGTTGCATCGGGCACGCTTCCTCCCGGTGTAACGCTCAACACATCAACAGGCTTGGTAAGCGGAACCCCAACCACGCAAGGTGTCTACACTTTCACTATCACGGCCACCAACTGGGTGGGCTCGGTCACTACCGCTTCTTACCAAGTCACCATCTGGGATAAACCGAGCTTCACCAACCTAGCCACAGCGTCAAAAACTCTTACCCTCGGCGATGCATACTCAGTCACTTTGACGACAAGCGGTCCAACGCCAACTTTTGCAGTTACTACCGGCGCACTCCCTGATGGCCTATCGCTGAACACAGCCACAGGCGCTATCACCGGAACCACAACAGCAACGGGAACCTTTACGTTCAAGATTTCCGCAACCAATGGCTCAGGGACCACGGAATCTACCCTGGTCACTGTGACAGTGCAAACAGTTCCAGTTTTCACCTCCCAAACATTAACCACCTCGGTCTTTGTAAACACCTCTTACAGTTCATCGGTAGCAGCGAGCGGATATCCTGCACCGACCTATACGGTTCAAACAGGTACATTGCCTACTGGTCTTTCACTCAGCAGCTCAACGGGAGCAATCACCGGCACTGCTACGGCAACCGGAAGCTACACATTCACCATTCGCGCAAGCAATGCCGCCGGATCGGTCGACTCGACTTCAAAAACTATTTATGTAGTCAGCACACCTACGGCGACTGACAGCACGGTGGTTGCCAACATCAGCTTGGGATCAAACTACAGCGACGGAATTTCTTACACCTCGTACCCGGCACCAACTTACTCGCTTCACACTGGTGACAACCTACCTGCTGGCGTAAGCCTTAACACCAGCACCGGTGCGCTCACAGGTATCACCACTCAAACCGGAACCTACACCTTCCGAATCGATGTAAGCACGGCCTACGCATCGGTTATTTCACCTTCGCTGACTATCAACGTGAACCGCGCACCGGTTGCAAACGACAGCACCATTTCCACCCAGTTGCAACTCGGATCTAGTTACTCAGATGGTGTGAGCGTGTTGGCTTACCCGGCACCTACCTATTCGGTGATAGCTGGCGCGCTTCCAGATGGCTTATCGCTCGATAGCAGCACCGGCGCCATCACCGGAACCCCAACTTCGGTTGGTGACTACTCCTTCTCTGTTCGCGCGAGCAACAGCCAAGGAAGCTATACCTTCACCGGTTTGGCTATTCAGGTTGGAACTTCACCTAACGAACCAGTGATTGCAACCCCTGCTACTGGTTACGTTGGTCAAAGTTACGATCAAGCCAGCACGGTTACCGGTTTCCCTGTTCCAACGTTCACTCTGGCGAGCGGAACCTTGCCTGCCGGCCTAACTTTGAACACCAGCACCGGACACGTTTCTGGAACCCCAACCACCGAGGGTATTTTCCAATTCAGAGTTCAAGCGACAAACTGGGTTGGCACCGTTGTTACAGCCAATTACTCGATCACCATCTGGGACAAGCCTCGATTTACTAACTTGGCCGGTGCCAACCAAACACTAACTTTGGGTGACACATACACGGCAAGCCTGACCACTTCGGTTCCAAGTGCAACATTTGCAGTGACATCGGGAGCATTGCCATTTGGAGTTTCGCTCAACACCACCACCGGTGTACTTAGCGGAACGACCACCTCAAGCGGCACGTTCAGCTTCAAAATCTCGGCAACCAACAGTGCTGGCACCACTCAATCGAGCACCATCACTGTGGTCGTTCAAACTCTTCCAAACATTACGTCACAAAGCATCACCTCGTCGGTGATGGTTAACGCAGCGTATAACTCATCAGTGGTTGGAAATTCTTACCCAAGCCCGGCTTACTCTGTATCTTCAGGAAATCTTCCAAACGGCCTAAGTCTAAACGCTGACACAGGCGCTATCACGGGCACGGCAACCCAAACCGGTACATACTCCTTCGTGGTCAGAGCCACTAACCCGGCTGGTTTCGCTGACACCCAAACGCTAACTATTGTCGTTGCGAGCACGCCAACAGCTGTCGACAGCACAGTTTCACAGAATGTCTTACTCGGTCAGAGCTATTCTGACGGAATTAGTTACACCTCTTACCCCGCTCCACGCTATTCACTACACCCAGGTGATCTGCTTCCTGCTGGCATCGGTTTGAACTCGGTCACGGGAACACTCGTTGGTGTTGCTACTCAAACTGGAACCTACTCGTTCCGCATTGATGTGAGCACTGCCTATGCAAGCGTGACTTCTCCTACGCTCACGGTGAACGTAAACCAAGCACCTACACCGACCGACTCGACCATCTCTAACCAGCTTCACCTAGGTGGAACATACTCGGATCAAGTCGCCACTGACGCTTACCCAGCGCCGACCTATTCGGTTACCTCTGGAAGTTTGCCTACCGGGCTGTCTCTCGACTCACACACAGGAGCCATCACCGGAACTTCACAGGCTTTCGGTGACTACTCCTTCACAATTACGGCAACCAACTCGCAAGGCAGCTACACCTTCCAGACGATGGCCATTCAGGTTGGAACCACACCTAGCGAACCTTCCACCGCCAACCCTGCCATCACTTTCGTAGGCCAGAATTACGACCAAGCCTCCACAGTCACGGGATTCCCACTGCCTGTCTTCTCACTCGCCACCGGCACGCTACCGACTGGCCTTACCCTGAACACTTCGAACGGGCACATCACTGGCACTCCATCGACAGCAGGCGTTTACCAATTCCGTGTTCGTGCCACCAACTGGGCAGGCACAGTTGTCACCGCGAACTATTCGGTAACCGTATGGGACAAGCCGGCGATTTCTAGCGTGACTGCACTAAGCCAGTCGATCAATGAATCTGACAGCTACTCGGAGGTAGTAGTGGCAGATAGCCCATCGACCACCTTCAGTGTTAGCTCTGGTGAACTACCGTTAGGGCTAACCCTCAATTCGCAAACCGGTGAAATTTCGGGTGTCGCAAATACGTTCGGAACATACAAGTTCAAGGTTTCGGCAACAAACCCAGCTGGTTCAAGCGAATCGGACGAAATCACCATATTGGTAAAGCAAGCGCCAGTAGTCAGCTCAGATGTCATAACCGACAATGTGCTCATGAATCACAGGTATAGCGATGCAATCACGGCAACCGGCTACCCTGCTCCGACCTTCTCAGTTAGCAGCGGTTCACTCCCTGTCGGGCTCAATCTCAACGCGAGTACAGGTGAAATCACTGGAACTGCAACTGCTTTCGGAACATACCATTTCAGAATTCAAGCCACCAACGCGGCCGGTGTCGCAACCTCTCGCGAGCTTCAGATTTTGGTGGCTACGAATCCAACGGCTATCGATAACCACATTGTTAGCGATGTGAAGCTCGGTGAAACCTTTAGCGACGGCATTCAATACGATGCATACCCAGTACCGGTTTACACACTTGCAACCGGAAACCTGCCGTCAGGGTTGTCGCTGAACTCAGCGACCGGTGAGATTACCGGTGTTGCTTCGGAAACCGGAACCTACACGTTCTCAATTGAAATCAGCACTGACTATGCCTCCGTGACGACCGATGATTTCGTGATCAACACGATTGAATCTCCAGTTTTCACCAAATCACAGATCAACCCACGAGTTGCCTTGAACGGAAGCTACAGCGATTCGGTTTCAGTTGACGCCTACCCTGCTGCAACTTATTCAGTGGCATCGGGCGAACTGCCTGGTGGAATCACGTTGGACGAGCAGACTGGCGAACTGATTGGAACCGCAACCACAACTGGTGACTACAACTTCACCATTGAAGCGACAAACCGCGTAGGAAGCACAGAAACGACAACTCTGAGCATTCAGGTCGGCAGTTCTCCTTCGGAGGGCAATGAGATCTTGCCACGATACGGTTTCATTGGCCAGAGTTTTGAACAGCAGAGCATGATTTCATCATTCCCTGCTCCTGAGTTCAGTCTTGCTTCTGGTGAGCTTCCACCTGGATTGACCCTCGACGAACGCACCGGGGATGTCACCGGCGTTCCAACAACTGCCGGAACCTACGCATTCACGATTGATGCAACTAACTGGGTTGGTCACGTAACTTCGAGCCAGCACGTGATCACCATCTGGGGCACCCCAGAACTTGCCGGAGCCGCGAACCTAGCTGGGGCTTTCAATGAAGGCGACAGCTACAGTCAACAATTGATTGGTAACACGCCAGACCAAGTTTTCAGCGTGGCTGAAGGCTCCCTGCCAGCTGGGCTACAACTTGACACTGGTACTGGTGAGTTGACCGGAACAGTCACCGATTTCGGAGATTACACGTTCGTCATTGCTGTGACTAACCCTTCGGGCACAAGTTACAGCGACCCAATCCACATTGTGGTTCGCTCTCTACCAAGGTTCACCGAAACTGACATTCTTGGACACGTGTTTGAAGGCGCAGCCTATGAATCACAGGTTCAAGCAACTGCATACCCATCGGTTTCGTACGCCATCACCGATGGCTACCTACCTTCTGGAATGCACATTGATGCTGCCACAGGTGCAATTTCTGGCAGCTCAGAACGTGTTGGCACATACAACTTCAAAGTTGCTGCCACCAGCGCTGCTGGAACCGTATTGTCAGCAGAACTCACAATCATTGTGACTAGCCGTCCGGTACTTCAAACTCAGTCTCTAACCTCAGCCATCTCTATTGGCTCGAATTATGCCGACCAAATTAAGTTTGATGCCTACCCAGCTCCTACTTATTCCCTCGCTAGTGGCTCGCTACCGGCTGGACTCTCACTGGATGCCTCAACCGGCGCAATCACTGGAAACACCACCGCCACCGGAACATACACTTTCTCGATCAAGGCAACTACACCGTTCGCGACCAGCACCACAGATAACTTCACCATCAACGTGAACCAAACGCCTCAGGTTCTCGACAGTACTGTCTTGGGTTCGGTTGTACTTGGCGATGCATACAGCGATGGCGTCGGGGTCACTTCTTACCCTGCATCAACCTATGCAGTTACTTCGGGAGCACTCCCAACCGGCCTATACCTTGACCCGATAACTGGTGCCATCACCGGCACGCCTAGCGAAATGGGTGACTTCACATTCACCATCACCGCAACAAACTCGGTTGGTTCTATCGATCTCGCACCGCAGGTCGTGACCGTTCTATCTGAACCAGTTGCAGTCGATACTGAAGTTGCAGCCAGCGCACTGGTGGGCACCGCCTACGACGACGGTATTAGCTATCAAGCCTGGGAAGTTCCTACCTACAGCATCACCAAGGGCACACTTCCGACCGGCTTGAAGCTCGACGCAGCCACCGGGCAGATTTCCGGCACCCCGACCTCTGCAGGTATCTTCAAGTTCACCCTTGCGGTTGCCAACTCGCTTGGAACCAGCAAACTGAACAAGACCATCACCGTAAACAAGTCGACAGCCATCACAGCAGCGAACTTCCCTGATGGAACCATGGGGGTTGGCTACCGAGCATCGATTGCAGCAACCGGATACCCGACTCCGACGTTCAGCGTGGTTGCAGGTTCACTTCCACAGGGACTCACGCTGAACACGAGCACGGGTGTCGTCACGGGCACACCTATAGAAAGTGGAGACTTCTCGGTTACCATTGCCGCTGATAACGGCACACCTAACCCAGACACTAGGTCGATGAGCTTCCACCTAGCTGAACCTGCCGCCAAGATTGTGGTTCAAGCAAAGGTTGGTGACAAAGTCACTGGGGCCAACGTCGAAGTCTCTACCGTCGGTGCAGCACCAGCTGCAGACTATGAAGTCACTTTGCACTCTACGCCGCGAGTTCTTGACCGAGGCAAAGTTAGCGCTGACGGTACGATCTTGTCTAAAGCGCAGATTCCAACTGACCTAGAACCCGGTTGGCACCACATCGAACTCACCTCTACTTTCCCGAATGGCAAATCGTTCACGCGCAGCACCTACTTCCAGGTGACTGGAACCGACCTGCTCGAAACACCACCACAGGACGC